>JAKSBY010000466.1 GCA_022360855.1 Sphingomonadales bacterium
GGGCTTTCCCGCCAAGGCGCCGGAGCCGCCTTTGTGGGCCCAGCGGGCGCAGCGCGCGCATCTCAACCTGGTCGAGACCATGCCGGCCTTCATCGCCGTCGTGCTCGGCGCCGGCGCGCTCGCCGACGCCTCCGCCTACGCTACCATCGGCGGCCTGGCGCAGATCTTCTTCCTGGCACGCATCGGCCATGCCGTGGTTTACACGCTCGGTATCCCTTACTTGCGGACCCCCGTCTATCTGGCGTCGTGGGCGGCCATTCTCGTCATCGGTGCGCAGGTTCTGTAGCGCCGGTCACACAATCGCTTAAGCGCCGCCGGGCCCGACTCTCGGGTCGGCGGCCGCTTAGCCGGAGGAAGATATGGCCAAGCCAATGAAGCTACTCGGCATCGCCGGCAGCCTGAGCGCTGTCTCCCGCAACCGCGCGGTCCTCAAGACGGTTCAGGAGCACCTGCCGGTCGCCATCGAGTTGGAGGTCTTCGATCTCAAGGACGTCCCGCTCTATGATCCGGCGCTCGACCGCGAAGTCTCCCCGGCTCCGGTCGCCGCACTCAAGCGGGCCATCGAGACGGCGGACGCCGTGATCATCGCCAGCCCGGAATACAATTACGGCATGCCGGGCGTGCTGAAGAACGCTTTGGACTGGGCGTCGCGCCCCGCCTATCGTTCGCCGCTGAAAGACAAGCCGGTCGGCATGCTGACCGTCTCGCCCGCATCGACCGGCGGCGTGCGCGCGCAGCGGGACCTGAAATATGTGCTAACCGGCACGCTTAGCCAGCTTGTGCCGCATCGCGAGGTCGCGATCGCGGGCGCCGGCGACAAGATCCAAGACGGCCGGTTGGTCGACGAGCAGGCCCTGGCCGCGGCGATCGGCATGGTCGGCGAAGTCGTCGCCTTTGTCGGCGACCGCCGCTGCGCCAGCCGGGCAGCCTAAACCGGCGCTTTCAGCGATCATTCAGATGTTCGACGAGCACCTTCCGCAGGACCTGAGCGCTGTTGCGCTCGGTGTCGCGGGCGGAATAGAGCAGCGTCACCGGGCCTTGCGCGAGATGCTCGAGGAGCAGGGCCACGGGCTCGGGATTGGCTGCGAGTTCGGCCCGGTAGCGGAGCTGGAATTCCGGCCAGCGGGCGGGCTCGTGGCCATACCATTTGCGCAAGTCCGGGCTCGGGGCGATGTCTTTGAGCCAAAGATCGACGGCGGCCTTTTCCTTGGTCAGTCCTCGTGCCCAAAGACGCTCGACCAGGATGCGAAACCCATCGGCCGCGTCCGGCATCTCATAAATGCGCTTGACGGTCAGCCGGTGGGTCATCGACAGGTCCTTCATAGGCCATTCGGACCCCCAGCTTAACACCAGCCAAGCGGCCCACCGCAAGGAAACTCGATATGGATCCACTCAGTGATATTCTGGCGGTCACCCGCCTGAAGGGAAGTCTGTATTTTCGGGCGGAATTCTCGCCGCCCTGGGGCGTCAGCGTGCCCGACTACCGGCGGGTGGCGCGGTTTCACTTCGTCGCCCACGGCACCTGCTGGGTCCGGGTGGATGGCGGAGCGGAACCTGTGCTGCTGGAGGCCGGCGATCTCGTGGTCGTTCCCTTGGGCCGCGCGCATGTCCTGTCTGATCTGCCGACGCGAAAGCCCGCCCAGCTCGATCGCGTGGTCGAACAGGCCGGCTTCGATGGCCGCGGGTCGCTGATCTATCGCGGACCGGAACTCGAGCGGGCCAACAGCGATGGGGCGGAGGCGCAAACCAATCTCGTCTGCGGCCATTTCGAGTATGAGGACGACGTGCTGAGCCGGGTGATGGCGCAAATGCCGGTTGCGATCGTGCTGCGCAAGAACGAATTGGGGGACGTTCATTGGCTTCGGGAAAGCCTGCGTCTCTTGGCCCGGGAGATCGAAGACGGCCGCCCCGGCAGCGACGCATTGGTGCAGCGCATCTCGGAGATGCTGCTGATTCAGGTCTTGCGCTGTCACATGGAGTTGGCGCCGGAAGGCTCGCGGCCGCTTGGCGCGCTGAAGGATCCGCGCATCTCGCGCAGCCTGGAGCTGATCCATCACCGGCCCGAGCAACGCTGGACGGTCGCCGGGTTGGCTGGCGAAGCCGGCATGTCGCGCACCGCGTTTGCGCAGAAATTTCATGAGCTTATGGGAGTCGCGCCGCTCGAATATCTCACCGATTGGCGACTGCAAAGGGCGCGCCGGGCGCTCAGGGAAACCACCGACCCGGTGCGCCGCATCGCCTATCACTGCGGCTACGAATCCGAAGCCGCCTTTGCCCGCGTCTTCAAACGCCGGCTTGGTGTCGCGCCCGGCCAGTACCGGAAGGACACGCGGGCAGCCGAGCCGGCCTAGTCGCCGATGTTTGGCCAGGCAAGATTGAAGGAAATCACGATCCGCAGCTCGGCTCCTACATAGCGGGTGACGCTGTGAATCAGCCGGCTCGGGAAGAGCACCATCTGGCCACTCCGTGGTGTCAGCGACCGCAGTTTGGAATGCCGCCGGCTGCGCCCCATGTAAAACTGAAGCACGCCGCCGTCTTCCGGGCCGCTCGATCCCGCGTTGACGTAGTAGGCTCCGGAAATCTTGCCTGCATGGTTGTGAGGGCGGCCTTCCAGGCCCTCCTTGCCGACGATGCACCACATGGAGGTGACCGAAAGAGGCGGGTCGTCCTGGCGATTCTGAACCAGGCGGCTTGCCTCCTTGATGGCGAACTCCCTGAGTGCATGCAGGTCCGGGTCGGGGTCGGTGTGCAGGTTCGACTTGGACAGCCACTTGTTCCTGAAATAGGACCGCCCCCCTGCCAGGGAATTCGAGACCGCGTCCGGGATGGTCTCCGACCTGGAAATCAGCTCGGCCTGAAGCCGTGCATTCAATGCCTCATAGCCCGGCATGAAGGTGGTGTAGACGGCCGATTTGGCCGGGTCGGCGGGCTTGGGCTCTGCCTCCCGATGCTGCATGGGGGATGGGTAGCCAGAATCGGCGCCGAAATCAATTCGGTAACGTCTGCGCCGGCTGCTAGGATGGCGCCATGCAGAGCTGGGTCGCGCTTTTCAGGGGCATCAATGTCGGCGGGCACCGCAAGCTGCCGATGAAAGAGCTCGCCGCCGAGCTTGAAGAACTAGGGCTTCGGGAGGTGCGGACCTATATCCAGAGCGGCAACGTGGTGTTCAAGAGCGACGAGTCCGATGGACGCAGGCTGGCGGACCGCATCGCGATGTCGGTCGAGTCGAACCATGGCTTTGCGCCCCGCGTCATGGTCCTGACCGTTGACGAGGTGTGGGCCGCGGCGGCGGCCAACCCCTTCAAGGCAGGCGAGAACGCGCCCAAATTGCTACATCTGTATTTTCTCGACGAGGCACCGCCGTCTCCAGACCTCGACACCATGCAGTGTCTTAGAGGAGGCCGCGAGTCCTTCGAACTCGCCGGCAAGGTTCTGTATCTGCACACGCCTGACGGTTACGGGACGTCTCGACTGGCAGAGCGGCTCGAGAGGCTGCTCGGCGTCGCCGCCACGGCGCGTAACTGGCGGACCGTAAAAAAGATCCTGGAGTTGGCGGACGACCTCAGAGCTCCAAGATGACGCCGCGGTCCTCGCCGCAGCTCGCCTCGCCCGTCGCCGAGCGCGGTGTGGCGCAACAGATCAGGACCTCGCCCTCGGCGTGCGGCGCGCTCGGCTCCTCGATGTAATCCACGGTGCCGCATTTGATGCGCGTCGCGCAGGTGCCGCAAATGCCGGACCGGCAGGAAAAGTCCGGGCCGAGCCCGGCTTCCTCGGCGAGTTCGAGCAGGGTGCCTTTATCGGGAGTCCAGTCGACCTCGATGTCGCTGTCTTTGAAAGCGACCTTGACCGGGCCGTCGACCGTCTCGCCTTTGGGGGCAGGTTTGGCCGGCTTGGCATCGTGCTTGAGTACGGTGGCCGGGCCGAAGGATTCGTAGTGGATCCGTTCGTCGCGGACGCCAAGCCAGGTCAGCCCGTCATAAAGCGCCTGCATGAAGGGCGCGGGCCCACAGAGGTAGAAGTCGTAGTCGTCGAAAGGCAGCAGGCCCTTGAGCAGCTCCATGTCGA
>JAKSBY010000161.1 GCA_022360855.1 Sphingomonadales bacterium
CGGCAGATCCGGCACGGCGCCATCGGCATTTGCTGCGCCAAGCTCGGCGAAGCGGAGGCCCTGGGCGCGGCCGGGCTGGACAACATCCTGCTGACCTCGCCCATTGTCGGCGATGGCGCCATCGCACGGCTGATGGCCCTGAACGAAAGAAGCCCGGGCCTGATGATCGTGGTGGACAACATCGAGAATATTCTCGCGCTATCGAGGGCCGTGCCGGCGGGCGCCGGGCCGCTCGACGTTCTTCTCGATCTGGACCCGGGCCTTCACAGGACCGGCATGTCTGCGGACGCCGCCGCCGTCGACACCGTCAAGCGGATCGCCGACGATGCCAATCTGAATTTTCGCGGTCTGCAGATGTATGCGGGCAATCTCATGCATATCGCGGAATACGCTGACAGGCGAAGCCGGTCTCAGGACGTCCTGGCGAAGATGCAGGCGTTCCGCGAGCGTCTTTCCGCCGAAGGGCTGGACTGCGATATTCTTTCGGGCGGCGGCACAGGCACGTTTGACATAGACCCCGAGGTCCGGGCCCTCACGGAGCTGCAGGTCGGATCCTATGTCTTTATGGACAGCCAATACCGGCAGATGGAGGGAAAGGACCGGGACGGCCTGCCGTTCGAGACCTCGCTGTTCGTGCAGATGAGCGTGATCTCCAACAACACGCCGGGTGTGGCGACGACGGATGCCGGGCTCAAGAGCTTCGCCACCGACGCAGGGCCGCCAATTCTGGCCGAAGGCGGCTTCCCCGGCTCAAAATTCGGCTTTTTCGGTGATGAATTCGGCGGCGTCCAATTCGCCGACAAGGGCGAATTTCTTGCCCTCGGCAGCCCGCTCCGCGCCGTCACCCCGCATTGCGATCCGACCGTCAACCTGTACCGCCACCTTCACGTCATCAAGGGCGATACCCTGGTCGATATCTGGCCTATCGAAGCGTCCGGTTGCTCGGCCTGACCGAGCCCGCCCTAGGCGGTTACGGTCATTTGCTGCGTCAGGAACTTCTGCAACGGGAAGGTCGAGTGCCGCTTGACGACCTTCGAGCGCATCTGGCTGTGGTAGCTGACGATGCCGACGTCGGATTCCAGCAGGTGGTCCATCACCCGCTGGTAATGATCCATGTCTTCGATCATGAAGCGCACGATATAGTCTGCCGTGCCGACGATGGACTCGCATTCCACCACTTCCTCGGTGTTGAGGATCGTCTGCTCGAAAACCCGGAGATCGTGGGCGCGGTGCGATTTTAGCGACACCAGGGTCGTGACAAGGCAGAAACGTCCCAGCTTGGCGTAGTCGATGTCGGCGTGATAGCCGGTCACGAAGCCGCGCTTCTCCAGCTTCCGCATGCGCTCCCAGCAGGGGCTGGTGGAGAGCCCGATACGCTCCGCAAGCTGCCGCTTTGTTATGCGGCCCTCACGTTTGAGGGTGAGCAGGATCTTGAGGTCGTAACGGTCGAGCGCCATGGCTGTTCTTCCCTGAGACAAATGACACCGCACAGATCTTCGCCTCGCATGTCGCGAGAAGCTGAACGCATGTCTATTATTGACAGTCATTCAGTGAACTGAATATGATCATCTGTCCGCCGAATGTCAAGCTGGGAAGGAAATAATTCTGAATCGGCGAGGCTCGGGCGCGATTTTTCGAGAATTTTGTTCTTGCGATGAGGGAAACGGAACATGCCGGATGAATTGCGAGGAAGCTGCCTGTGCGGGAGCGTGACCTATGAATGCGGCGGCCCGCCCCGTGTCGCATTGCACTGCCACTGCCGAAGCTGCCAGAAGACCAGCGGGTCCGGGCATACGACGATCCTCGTCGTATCCGCGGACGACCTTCAGGTCACCGGCACGCTGTCTTTCCATCAGCGCGAAGCCGATAGCGGCAACACCGTGACGCGCGGCTTCTGCCCGGCATGCGGATCCGATATCTATTCGCAATCGTCAGGGCATGAGGGACAGGTCTATCTGCGGGCGTCGTCGCTGGACGACCCGAACCTGGCCATGCCGGCCATGGCGATCTACGCGGACCAGGCCATCGCCTGGGACCATATGGACGAGGGCCTGCCGCGGTTTCCGGGAATGCCGCAATGAGCACGGGCGAAGACTTCCCGATGACGATCGACGGGCAGGCGGTCGCGTCGGCGGCCATGCTCGACGTCGTCAACCCGGCGACCGAGGCGATCATCGCCCGGGCACCGGACGCCGCGCGACCGCAGCTCGACGCGTGCGTCGCCGCCGCCCGGCGGGCCTTTCCGGGGTGGCGCGACACACCCATCGAAAGCCGCAAGGCGGCGCTTGTGAAAGCAGCGGAGGTCCTGAAGGCGCATGCCGAGGAACTGGCGCGGCTGTTGACGCAGGAGCAGGGCAAGCCGCTGGCCGCGGCCATGCAGGAAGTCATGGGATCGGCGATTTTCCTGCAGGCCTATGCGGCGCTGGACCTGCCGGTCGAGGTCAGGGAGGAGTCGGAGGCGCGCCGCGTCGAGGTGCGGCGCGTGCCGCTTGGCGTCGTGGCGGCGATCGTACCGTGGAACTTTCCGGTCATCCTGGCGATCTGGAAGATCGGGCCGGCGCTCCTGGCCGGCAATACGGTGGTGCTGAAGCCGTCGCCCTACACGCCCCTGACCGCCTTGAAGATCGGGCGGCTGCTTGGCGATGTCTTCCCGCCCGGCGTGCTCAACGTCATCTCGGGCGGAGACGCCCTGGGGCCCATGATCACCGCCCATCCGGGCATTGCCAAGGTGTCCTTCACCGGATCGACCGTAACGGGGCGGCGTGTCATGAGCAGCGCCTCGGCGACCCTCAAAAGGGTGACCCTGGAGCTCGGCGGCAACGACGCCGCCATCGTGATGCCCGATGTGGATATCGACCGCCTGGCGCGGCCGATCTTCAACAGCGCGTTCGTCAATTCGGGCCAGACCTGCATTGCGACAAAGCGCCTCTACATTCACGAAGACGTTTATGGCCGGCTGCGCGACAAGCTTGCGGAGATCGCGCGGGAAGTCGTCGTCGGCGCCGGGGAAGAGCCGGAGTCCATACTGGGCCCGATCCAGAACAAGCGCCAGTTCGACCGCGTCAAAGACCTGCTCCAGGACGCCCGGGACCGTGGCCTCACGCTCATCGAGGGGCGCGCGCCGGCGTCCGGCACCGGCTATTTCGTGCCGGTCACGCTTGTCGACAATCCGCCCGACGACGCGCGCGTGGTTACCGAAGAGGCGTTCGGGCCTGTTCTCCCGCTCCTGAAGTTCAACGATGTGGAAGAGGTCATCGCCCGCGCGAACGACACGGATTTCGGCCTGGCCGGCGTCGTGTGGTCAGGAGATCAGGAACAGGGCGTCAAGATCGCCGAACGGCTGGAAACCGGGACCGTGTGGATCAACGAGCATTACAACATGTCGCCCCTGATTCCGCTGGGTGGCCACAAACAGTCGGGAATCGGCGTGGAGAACGGCCGCGAGGGGTTGCTGGAATATACCAACACACAGGTGTTTCACATCGCCAAGGACGGTGCCGCCGCCGGCTGAGAGGCCACGGGCTCTTCAGGGGCGGTGGGGAATACCGAGTTTTTTGCACATCTTCCGGGTCAGCTTCTCGGGCCGGCCGATGGGCAGCCGAATATCGGCGGGGGTGCGCGACAGGTGTATGGGTGAGCGCAGCAGGGGCCATGTCTTGCCATCGCGCGGTGCGCTGTCGAAGACCAGGCCGCGCCGCCTTGTCAGCTCGCTTTCGGCGGCTTGCGCGATGGTGAGAACAGGAACGGCCTCACCGCATTCGGCATAGATGTAGCCGTCTTCATTGCGGGTGAGACTTCCGGGGGCTTCTGAGGGTTCGGCCCAGCCGGTTTGTGCAAACACCGCGCCGATGTCCTGCATGGAGAGATCGAACCGCGTGCCTTCCCCCGTCTCGTCGCGCTGCGCCAGGGCGGCCAGGATCGCCACCAGCCCCAATTGCCCGCCGCCGACGTCGCAGACCGACGGGCCGCATTTCAGCGGCCGGCCGTCGTGGCGCGTCAGGTCCATGATGCCCGACATGGCCTGCACGACCGTATCGAAGGCCGGCCTGTCCGCATAAAGGGAGTCGCTGCCAAATCCGGATATGGGGCAGTAGATCAGCCGTGGGTTGATGTCTTCGAGGGCCTCGGGGGAAAATCCCAGGCGGGTCAGAGATCCCGGCTTCATGTTCTCGAGCAGGACGTCCGCGCTCTTCAGCAGATCGCGGAAATGCCCGGCGCCTGCCGCGCTTGCCAGATCGATCTCTATGCTGAGCTTGTCGCTGTTCGTAAACATGAAATAGTAGCTGACGCCGTGCAGATTGGGCGCCCAGCCGCGCCCAGCGTCGCCGCCCGGCGGCTCGATCTTGATCACCTCGGCGCCAAAGCTCGCCAGGGCCTTGCCGGTCAGCGGCGCGTTGGTGAATTGCCCGATCTCCAGCACGCGGATACCGTCCAGCGGCCGTCCGGGGGAGGGGATGCCTGGCCGGGTCGATTGGCCTTTTCGGCTTTTCAGAAGGCGGGCAACTTTTATGTAGTCTGCGTCTACAGGCGGGCAGCGCGCCGGTGCGCGGCCGCTCCATGGAGCGCCCCGGATGGGGCTTGCCGGGACGAGGGCTTCGGCACCCGTGTCGGGATCCTCGATCCGCCTGACCATTGCCCGATGGCGGAGATTGGGCTCCCGCGCGGTCTCGCGCGCGATCAGAACGTCGCCGCACGCGATATTCGCCCCGTTCACCCGGTCGACGCAGTCGGCCTTCGTCAGCGTCCGGGTCCACGCTTCGATGGCGTCATCGATCTCATCGCGATGGGCGACCCGGCCGGCGACGTGGGCGAGCTCGGTCCGGGCGCCCAGATCGGGCCGGCCGATCAGGCGGCAGAGGTCCTGCCACTGACGCTCCGTGGCGCCGCAGATCTGCACCATGCCGTCGTGGGTCTCGAAAGAATTCCAGGGCACCACGAGCGCATGCCCGTTGCCCAGGCGCCGGGGCACGCCGCCGTCGTAGTGAACCGGCAGGAAGGTGGTCATGAAATTGAGGGCGCAGTCGTACAGCGCGACGGCTACCGATTGCGCGGCGCCGTGTAGCCGGCGCACGCGCAGCGCCAGCAGGATGCCGGCGGCCGCGTAAAGCGCCGCCGAATTCTCCAGCAGCGGCACGGCGGAGACCGCCGGCGGCCCATCCGTTTCCCCGGTCATGACCATCAGGCCGCTCCGGGCCTGAACCATGGCGTCGGAATAGGCGTGCCCGGCGTGCGGCGCGTCGTCTCCGAACGCCGTGATGTCGCAGGTGATGGCGGCTTCGCCAGCGCCGGCCGCGAGCTGGCGGCGGCGGGCGCTGTCCAGGTCGCTGGAGGTGATGACGATATCGGCCTCTGCCAGGAGCGCGTCGATGGCCGCCTTTCGGCCCGCGCCGATTTCGCAGCTGAGCTTGCCCGCGGCCATCAGTGTGCGGTGGCGCCATTTGGCAAACGGGGCGCCGCAGGCTTTGCCCTCCAGAAAGACGACATCGGCGCCGAGCTGCGCCAGCAGGCCGCCGCACAGGCCGGCGCCCAGGCGCTCCCCGATCTCCACGACCAGGACGTCACTCAGCGGCAGGGTCATCGTTCGCGGGCGGGCTCGGGGAAACGGCAAACCGCGGTAGGCTCAGGCCATCGCCGATGTCATCGAAAACAACGCTGACGTCTCGGCCGACCAGATCCTGATCGACGTAGCGGTGGTCCGGATCGACCAGGTTGGAGAACATCCGCGGGCCTTCGCGTAGCTGGACCAGGATCACGCTGTAAGGCACGTCTTCCGCCCGGCCCGGATGATAGGCCCGGTGAAACACCAGATGCGCCAGAACCGTCCCGTGGCCGGACATCCGTGCCCATTCGA
>JAKSBY010000471.1 GCA_022360855.1 Sphingomonadales bacterium
CTTCGCCGCGGTGAAGCTGGTGACGAGCTCGGGCACTGAGGTAGCGACCGCGACCAGGGTCAGGCCGAGCACGCTCTCGGAGATACCGCTGTCGATCGCATAGCCGGCGGTCGCTTCGATCAGCCAGCCGGCGCCGAAAACTAGACCGACGGCGCCGAGGCCGACCAATGCGGCGGCGACGAAAGGGTGGAAATCCATCTGCGACACGAAGGCCGCCTTGGCGGCGAAGAGCCCGCCGCCGCCCTGCGCGAGGCGCCGCTCATCGACATAGACGACGATGAGATAGACGACGAACGTCCCGAGCAGGATCGCCGCCTCGAGCCCGCCGAAGGTGCGCAATTGCCCGAACACGACAAACAGGAGCGACAGAATCAGCAGTGCCAGCCCGTCCCGCGCCAGGGCGCGCCGGTCGACCGTTAGCGGCAGGATCAGGGCGACAATGCCGAGGATCAAGAGAACGTTGGCGATGTTGGAGCCAACCAGCGTGCCGACCGCAAGGCCCTGCGCATTGAGCTGCGCCTTGGCGGCGACCGCGATCACGAGCTCCGGCAGCGAGGTGGCGAATCCCACGAGAACGAGACCGATGACGAAATCCGGGGCGCCGAGGCGGCGCTTCAGGCTTGCAGCGCCGCGAATCAAGCATTCCGACCCGATATAGAGGATCAGCAATCCGGCCAAGAATTCGACGACCATGTCCATGGCAAACCCCGCACCACCCAGGCCCAATACCCTAAGTCATTCAGCAAAGACCGCAAAGCCCGTGCGGCAACTTGCCCTCTCGGCGCCCGACGTCTAAACACCCCCAAGCAGACCATCCGCGCCGGAGAACCACCGATGTCCAACACCGCCCGCCCCCGCCGCTCCGTCCTCTACATGCCGGGATCGAACCCGCGCGCCTTGGAGAAGGCGAAAGGCCTGCCGGCGGATGCGTTGATCCTCGATCTCGAGGATGCGGTCTCGCCCGACGCCAAGGCGGAAGCGCGCCGGCTGGTGGCGGAAGCGGTCCACTCGGGCGATTACGGCCGGCGCGAGCTGATCATTCGCGTCAACGGGCTGGCCACGCCCTGGGGTTATGACGATCTCAAGGCCGCGGCCGAGGCGGCGCCGGATGCGATCCTCCTGCCGAAGATCGACTCGGCCAAGGACATCCACGACGCCGAAGAGCTGCTCGCCAATATCGGCCTGGCGGACAAGACGGCGCTCTGGTGCATGATGGAAACGCCCTTGGGCATCCTGCACGCCGAGGAGATCGCCGGCGCCAGCGAGGGGCTCGCCGGCTTCGTGATGGGCACCTCAGACCTGACCAAGGACCTGCATGCCCACCACACGGCGATGCGCCTGCCGATGCTGACGAGCCTCAGTCTCTGTATCCTGGCCGCACGTGTCTTCGGCCTGGCGATCATTGACGGCGTCTATTTGGACCTGAGCGATGATGAAGGCTTTCGCGCCTCCTGCCGTCAGGGCCTTGAACTCGGCTTCGACGGCAAAACCCTGATCCATCCCAAGCAAATCGCCGGCGCCAACGAGATTTTCGCGCCCTCGGCCGAAGAGCTCGACTTCGCCCGGCGCATCATCGAAGCCCACGCCGCCGCCGAGGCGGAAGGCAAAGGCGTGGTACTGGTCGACGGCAAGCTCGTCGAAAACCTGCATGTCGAGAACGCCCATCGTCTGGTAACGATGTCGGAGCAGATCGCCGCGCTCGACGGTGGATCGGCCTAGGAAGCTTTGCCGGCCCCCAAATGCTTGGCGAAAAACGCTTCCATGGCCTGCATGGTCTTCATGCGGGAGTTCTGCGTGTCCATGGAATGGTCGCCGTCTTCCAGTTCGACGAAAGTGACATCTTTGCCGCGGCTTTCCAGCCGTGACACCATCTGGCGCGCCTGCGTGAACGGCACGCGGTAGTCGTCCCTTGCGTGAAGGATCAGGATCGGAATCTTGATTTCGTCCGCACGGTGGTAAGGCGAGACCGTGGCCGATTTTTCGTCGTCCAGGCCGAAGGACTTGGTCCAGGCGGTGCCGCCGACATATTGCTTGTCGTTGCTGATCATTGACGGAAGATTATGAATACCGTTGACCGCGACCGCGCAGCGGTAGAGATCGGGCGTTTTGACGGCGCCCATCATCGCCGCATAGCCGCCATAGGAGTTGCCGGCAATGCAGATGCGTTTCGGGTCCGCGATGCCTTCGCCGATGAGCCAGTTCACGCCGTCGGTGACGTCGTCCTGCATCAGCCCGCCCCATTGATTGCGGCCCGCGTCTTCAAACGCCTTGCCGTAGCCGGTCGAGCCCCGGAAATTCGGCTGAAAGACCGCGTAGCCGCGGCTCGCCAGGAATTGTACGAAGGGATCGAACATCTGCGTATCGCGGGCATGCGGCCCGCCATGGGGGTAGACGACCAGCGGCAGGTTTTCGGGCTCCGCGCCACGCGGAACGGTCAAATAGCCGGGGATCTCCGTTCCGTCCCGGGCTTCATAACCTACCGGGCGCATCGGTGACATCGCCTCGGGCGTGATCCCCGGCATCGTCTCGGCAATAAAGTCGAGCCGCTTATTGGCCAGGTCGAGAAGGTAGTAGACGCCGGGCTCCACGTCGCTGCGGGCGCGGATAAGATAAAGCTGCTTTTCGGGCACATGGCTGACGATCCTGTTGACCGTGTCTTTCAGCGCATTGTCGACCATTTTCTGAATGCGCCTGAACCCCTTGTCCCAATACTCGATTACGGGCTGGTCGACGGTATAGGTCACGCCGATCGGCCGCGACGTAACGGAATCCATCGCGATGCCGTCGAAATCGACATCGTCGCGGGAGAACACCGTCTCGCCGATTTCCCCGGTCAAAAGGTTGATCCGGAAGACCGCATCGCGGCCAGCCTCATTGAGGCCCGTGGCATAGGAAATCGCCGGGTCTTCATCGAAAACGACCGGATCGATTCCCTTTTGGCCCCAGTCGCTTTTGTCAATCGATCGCCATTTCTGGTCGGCCGGAGAGCGGTACATGAACCGGTGTTCGGAATTCCAGTACCCCCAAGCCAGACGCACTTCGCCCTGCTGGTCGGTGCGCCAATACTGGATACCCCGGAAACCCTCGCGGAGCTCCTTGAATTTGCCGGTGCGGATATCGACGCGCCGCACCTCGCTTCGATTGTCCAGGTCGGCATCGATGGAAAGGAGAATCAAATTCGGCTCGTCCGGAAGCCAGTCAATCACATCATCCTGGTCCTGAGTTTGGACACGCTCGAAGCCCAGCCGGGTGCCTGCGACTTGTTTCTTGCGTGGCCGAACCAGATTGACCGTTTCCGTGCCATCACGCTTGATCGAGAACAGGCGGGTCTCGCGGGTCCTTACGGCGTTCCTCTGATAGGTGAAGGCGTAGCTGACCACGAGCCATTCCGCATTGCCCCAGCGGAACCATTTGATATCGGCCTTGTCGACCGGAGGGACTACCCTGCGGTCGCTGCCGTCCAGCTTCTGGATGACGATGTGCTTGCGACCCTTGTGTGACATCAGATAGGCCACGTGCGTCCCGTCCGGAGATAGTTCCATCGACCCGGCGGTTTGCAATTGAGCGAAGGCTTTCACGGGAATCGGCTCTGCCGCATCGGCAGCCTCGGCCGGAACGGGCGAAGCGAGCAGCATCCCGCAGAGTCCGACAATCGCCGGGCCGCACGCAGCCCTGACAAACGCTAACATTTTTTGGTCCCCCCAGTCTGGTGACGGCCGCTGTGGCTCCAACTGTATCGGTGAGTACACGCAATAATAGTGATCCGATTTTCCCTCGGCAAGGCCCGGCAAACTCCCCCTAGCGGCGGCCCCATCCGGACTTGGACCCGGCGCGGACTTTGCCGCGAGACGATGTAGAGCACAACAGACAATCATATTTTGCGACACTTCGCCGCCGACCACTTGCCCTGAATCTGGCGAGGGTTTAGGGTCCGGGGCGCACCTTCTGCACCGCACCATCCGGAAGACGGCAATGGCCAACAGCTCACGCCCCCTCTCCCCGCATCTCCAGGTCTACCGCTGGAAGCTCCACATGGCGCTGTCGATCCTGCACCGGGCCACCGGCGTCGCGCTCGGCGTCGGGACGCTCTTGATCGCCTGGTGGATCCTGGCCACCGCGGCGGGGCCCGACGCGTATAACGCCTTCTATGCGTTGGCCGGCGGTATAGTCGGCCGGCTCGTGCTGCTCGGCTTCACCTTTGCCCTGATGCTGCATCTCCTCAACGGCATCCGCCATCTGTTTTGGGACGCGGGCTACGGCTTTGAGCTGGATACGGTGCAGAAAAGCGGCGTCGCCGTGGTGATCCTGGCGGCGCTCTTCACTGGTGCGATCTGGATAGGTGGCTATTACGTCGCCGGGAAGATCTGATCATGAGCATGCGCACGCCCCTTGGCAAGGTCCGCGGCCTCGGCTCAGCCAAGGAGGGGACCGAGCACTGGTGGATGCAACGATTGACGGCCATCGCGCTGGTGCCGCTTACGATCTGGTTCGTCGTCTCCCTGGTCGCGCTCATCGACGCCGGACACGCCACCATGGTCGCCTGGATCCAGAACCCGTTCTCGGCGGCGCTTCTGATACTGTTCCTCGGCACCGGCTTCTATCACCTGAAGCTCGGCGTCCAGGTGGTGATCGAAGACTATGTGCACGCCGAGGGGCTGAAGACCGCGAGCCTGATCGCGCTCACCTTCGCCTGCTGGCTGGTCGCGCTGGTCTCGATCATCGCAGTCCTCAAAATCGCGTTCGGAGGCTGAGGCGCATATGAGCGAAGCCTACCCCATCACAGACCATACTTATGACGCCGTGGTCATCGGCGCCGGCGGCTCGGGCCTCAGGGCCACCATGGGCATCGCCGAGGCCGGGCTCAAGACCGCCTGCATCACCAAGGTGTTCCCGACCCGCTCCCACACCGTCGCCGCCCAGGGCGGCATCGCCGCCTCGCTCGGCAATATGGGACCGGACCGTTGGGAATGGCATATGTACGACACGGTCAAGGGCTCCGACTGGCTCGGCGACCAGGACGCCATCGAATATATGGTGCGCGCCGCGCCCGACGCGGTCTACGAGCTGGAGCATTACGGCGTGCCCTTCTCGCGCACGGAAGAAGGCAAGATCTATCAACGCGCCTTCGGCGGCATGACCACCGAGTTCGGCGAGGGCCCGGCGGCCCAGCGCACCTGCGCCGCCGCCGACCGCACCGGCCACGCCATGCTGCACGCGCTCTATCAGCAATCGCTGAAATACGACGCGGATTTCTTCATCGAATACTTCGCCATCGACCTGATCATGGAAGGCGGCGAATGCCGCGGCGTCATCGCCATGAACCTGGACGACGGCGCGATCCACCGCTTCCGCTGCCGCGCGGTTGTACTCGCCACCGGCGGCTACGGCCGGGCCTATTTCTCCTGCACCTCGGCGCATACCTGCACCGGCGACGGCGGCGGCATGGTGCTGCGCGCCGGCCTACCGATGCAGGACATGGAATTCGTGCAGTTCCACCCTACCGGCGTCTATGGCGCCGGTGTCTTGATCACCGAAGGCGCCCGTGGCGAGGGCGGCTATCTGGTCAACTCCGAAGGCGAGCGCTTCATGGAGCGTTACGCGCCCTCGGCCAAGGACCTGGCGAGCCGCGACGTGGTCTCCCGCTCAATGGCGCAGGAGATGCGCGAAGGCCGCGGCGTCGGCGCGGAGAAGGACCACATCTTCCTGCATCTGGACCACCTGTCGCCGGAGATCCTGGCGCAACGCCTGCCGGGGATCTCCGAATCCGCCCGCATCTTCGCCGGCGTCGACGTGACCAAGGCCCCGATCCCCGTCCTGCCCACGGTGCATTACAATATGGGCGGCGTTCCTACCAATTACTGGGGCGAGGTGATCGCGCCCAAGGACGGCGACCCGGACGCGGTGGTGCCCGGCCTGTTCGCGGTCGGCGAGGCGGCCTGCGTCTCCGTCCACGGCGCCAACCGGCTCGGCTCCAACTCGCTCATTGACCTTGTCGTGTTCGGCCGCGCCACGGGCATCCGCATTGCCGAGCTGCTGAAGCCCGGCGAAAGCCAGAAGCCGCTGCCCAAGGGCTCCGCCGACATGGCGCTCAGCCGGCTCGACGACATGCGCTATGCGGATGGCGATTCGCCGACCGCCGCGTTGCGCCTGACCATGCAGCGCACCATGCAGAACAACTGCGCGGTGTTCCGCACCGCGGAGGTGCTGGAGGAAGGCATCGGGCTGATCGACGGCGTCTACAGGAGCATGGAGGACATCGGCACCACCGACCGCGCCATGGCGTGGAACTCGGATCTCGTGGAAAGCCTGGAGCTCGACAACCTCATCGGCCAGGCTGTGGTGACCATGCACTGCGCCGCCAACCGCACCGAAAGCCGCGGCGCCCACATGCACGAGGACTACCCGGACCGCGACGACGAAAACTGGATGAAACACTCCTGCGCCTGGCTCGACGAAGACGGCGGGGTGACCATCGGCTACCGGCCGGTTCACACCTATACCCTGACTGACGAGGTCGACTATATCAAACCCAAGGCGCGGGTGTATTGAGGGTTCTGCAATGTTTCATCGGCACTCTCACCCTCACCCTGGCCCTCTCCCTTCAAGGGAGAGGGAATGCGTTGGCCGCTCCCAGCCCTCTCCCCCCGAGGGAGAGGGTGGCGAGGCGAAGCCGAGCCGGGTGAGGGGACGGGCGATAAATAATGGAGGCCTGGTTTGGGTTCTTTGGCAACGGCGGCAGATGAGCGCGTGAAATCGGTGTCGTTCGACGCCGAGCGTTTGATTGTCGATCTCATGGACGGCAGGTCCGTCGCCGTCCCGTTGGAATGGTATCCTCGACTGGCCGGTGCGAGCGAGGCTCAGCGGGCCAACTGGGAGATTGCAGGCGGCGGATACGGCATCCACTGGCCCGATATCGACGAGGATTTGAGCACCGAGGGCCTGCTGCACGGCGCACCGGCGCCGGCATCGGCACATTAGATTGGAAGGCAAGTCTGACCCATGGCCGAGTTTACGCTTCCGAAGAATTCCAAGATCAAGAAGGGCAAGGTCGTGAGCGCGCCCGACGGGGCGGCCAACACCAAGACCTTCCATGTCTATCGCTGGAACCCGGACGACGGCGAGAACCCACGCATGGATTCGTTTCAGGTGGATCTGGATACCTGCGGCCCCATGGTCTTGGACGGGCTTATCAAGATCAAAAACGAGATGGACGCCTCGGTCACCTTCCGCCGCTCCTGCCGGGAAGGGGTGTGCGGCTCCTGCGCCATGAATATCGACGGGCTCAATACCTTGGCCTGCACCAAGGCCATCGGCGACATCAAGGGCGCCATCACGATCACGCCCCTGCCGCATATGGAGGTGGTCAAGGACCTGGTGCCCGACATGACAAATTTCTACGCCCAATACGCCTCCATCGAGCCCTGGATGAAGACCAAAACGCCGACGCCTTCGGGCAAGGAACGGCTGCAGTCGCCGGAAGACCGCGAGAAGCTGGACGGGCTCTACGAATGCATCCTGTGCGCCTGCTGCTCGACCGCGTGCCCGAGCTACTGGTGGAACCAGGACCGCTATCTGGGGCCGGCGATCCTGTTGCAGAGCTACCGCTGGCTGGTCGACAGCCGCGACGAGGCCACGGGCGAACGGCTCGACGATCTGGAAGACCCGTTCCGGCTCTACCGCTGCCACACCATCATGAACTGCTCCAACGCCTGCCCCAAGGGCCTCAACCCGGCCAAAGCCATCGCCGAGACCAAGAAAATGCTGGTGGAGCGGCGGGGATAAGTCCCTCGACCGGTCGAATTTCCCCTCTCGCTCCAGCCATGCTATAGTGGCTTGAATATGTAAAAGGTCGCCGTGGCGCGCGTACCCGGCTGCGGCGTTCCGGAGGGAGAGCCCGGGGGGAAAGATGAGGGTACGGTACGCGGCATTCGCCGCCATTGTCATCGGGGCCATCTTGGTTCTGGCGCCGCAACCGGCGTCGGCACAGGATGACTTTGCCGTTGTTCCCGACGAGACTCTGACCTTCGATCCCTTCGCCGACGTTCCCGCGGAGTTCGCCGTCAACGGTGTTTTGACCGACGAGCGCGGCGCGGCCATAGCCGGCGCCACGATCACGGCGGCCGACCAAAGCGTAGCAAGCGATGCGGAGGGTGCGTTCGCGCTCCTACCGCTTGCGGCCGCAACGCCCGTCGAGATCACCCACCCCGACCATGTGGCGCGCACGCTCGCCGCCCGCGAGCTCTACATGGAAGAAGACGGCACGGCGGAGGTCATGCTGCCCGCCTACCGTCATCAGTTCCGCGTCACGCCCGAAGGCGGCATC
>JAKSBY010000291.1 GCA_022360855.1 Sphingomonadales bacterium
CAGTCATCGTGCGGGCCGGCCAGACGCTGACGTCGGTCGAGATCCCGGCAAACGAGAGGCGGGTCGCCATGGCCGAAATCCCGACGCTCCCGACCCGGGAGATCCAGCGCCGGCTATCCTGGACCGAAGGCCTGTTCGATTTCTCCGAAACGCCGCTCGACGAAGTCGTCACCGAGATCAGCCGGCACAATGACGTGCGGATCGACATCGCCGACGGCGATCTCAAGGCGCTGAAATTCGGCGGCATGTTCCGCACCGGCGACGTGGACGCCCTGCTCGAAGCGCTCGAGGGTCTTGGCGTAGAGGTCGAACGGCGCGCGCCCGGCCACTACGTCCTGCATGGCGGCGACGCTTAGCACGTTAATGGCTATTTCGGTGACAGTTACCTTTTTATTTTCCATTTGAAAACAATTGGATAGGAAAATCAGACCTTCAAAAAAGTAACTGTCACCGAAATAGCAAAACGACCCTGTCAAAAAAAATTCACCGCCGACTAGCGGATTTCCCTTCGCCCGCGCACCAGTTAACATGGCCGTCTCGCTATGCGACGACGACCGTCATGATAACAAGTTTGGGTGGAAACGGGTTGTGCTTCCGAAGTGCGGCGTTTTGGGCAGTCCTGGCCGTACTTTGGGTGACCCCGATCTGGGGGAAGAGCCAGGCGGCGGAGCCTTCGCGCGTCGAGGTAGATATCTCGGCGCAGAACGCGGAAGCAGCCGTCAAGTCTCTGGCGCGGGCGTTCAAACGGTCCGTTCTGTTCCAAACCAAGGATATCGCGGCGGTCAAGTCAAACGCAGTTAAGGGGCGATACTCCCTGAGGCGGGCCCTCGACGAAATGTTCGCGGGCACCTCCCTCGAAGGCGGCCTGACAGAGCGCGGTGTGATCACGGTGTCACTCCGCGAAACGACAGAGACGTCAGGAGGGAAACAGCCCATGAAACGCTCGAAGTTCTTTTTAACCACCGCACTCACATCGATGGCCACCGCTTTTTCCGCCGCCCAGGCGCAGGATGACGCCGCCGACGGCCCGACCGAACAGATCATCATTGTTGGCACCCAGATCAAAGGCGCCAACATCGCCGGCGAACTGCCGGTGACACTGCTCGACGAGGAAACCATCGAAGCCACCGGCGACCTCACTTTCGAAGAACTGCTGAGCAGCATCCCGCAAGCCGGCGGCCTGGATTTCAAC
>JAKSBY010000201.1 GCA_022360855.1 Sphingomonadales bacterium
AATGGCGAGCTTGTCGTTCACCTTGATCATGGCGCGCTCGATGAACAAGCCATCGACGCGGCTGGGGTTTTCCAGTGCATCGCAGAGCCCGCGCCCCGGCTCCAGATCGAAGGTCAGCGCATTGGTCCCGAAATGAATGTCGAGATCGAGCACGGCGACCTGGCGGTCGAGCTCATTGGCCATGATCCAGGCACAGCTCGAGGTGATCGTGCTTGCTCCGACACCGCCGCGAACACCGATCACGGCGGCCAGCCGGGAGGTTGCCGGCTTGCCGTCGGGGCCCTCAATCGGCTCCAGGAGAACCGCCTCGGCGCCGGCGATCGCCTCGCGCAGGACTTCCGGCGCAACCGGCTTGACCAGATAGTCGTGAATGCCGGAATTGATCAGGTCCCGATAAAGTGTCACGTCGTTGACCTTGCCGAGCGCCAGAACCACCGTGCCGGGCTCGCAGACCTCGGCCAGGGCGTTGATGTCGGCCCTCGGGTTTTCGGAATCCGACAAATCGACGATCAGAAACTCCGGTGAGGTCATGACCGTCAGGGCGCGGACCGCATTGGCGATGCCGCCGGTTTGAACCCGCTCCGGATCCCAGCCATGTTCGCCGACGATGGGCAGCAGGGTCTCCGTCGTCACCTCGTCGGAGACGAAGGCGACAAACGCCTCCCGTTCCTGGGCGTCAGGCTTGGAAGCCGCTAGGGATGCCACACTCATTTCCCGCCCCCGCCGGTTGTTGCTTTGGTGATCTGCGAGCCGAGCTTCGCGGCGCCGGTTGGCTTTTGATCGTGATAGGCCTCGATGCCGCGCGTGGTGCGTTCGCCATTGGTGCCTTCAAACTCCTGGCCTTCGACCAGATCGTAGGGATTGGCGACCATGCGGCCGAGATTGGCCCGTGTCGCGCAGCCGTGAAAATTCGAGGGCGCGTTGGCATAGTTCGGAGTCGAATCCTGCGACCAATCGGGGCAGTCCGGCGGCGTCACCACATAGCGCTCGACGATCAGGACGGCGGCGTTCGCGGCGGGGGCAGGGCCGATCACCGGCGCCATCGGGGTCACGGCCAGGCCGTTCAGCCGCAGATGCTCGCCGAGCACCTGCCGGCGCTCTTCGGCAGCATCGGTCGAGACCATGTCGATACCGAGAACATCGCCGTATCCGACGCTGTTGTTTGCCAGAAAGGCGTTTACGGCGGCTGCCTCGGCCGGCGTCAGCTCGAAGCTTCCAGGCGCGAAACGAACCTCGTGGGTCAAGCGGACCAGACTCACCTCGTTGCGGTGTACAACCGCCGCGCCGGTCTGCTGCCCCGTCCGAGGAATGCAAGCGGCGGTCACGCCCAACAGGCTCGTCAGGGCGACCAGTCTAAAAAATGTCTTGGGCAGGCTCATATCATTGATCCCCTTGACTGCCTACTGCAGGACAAATCCGGCCGCGGCCTTCTGCGGCAGCTTTCCGTCCGCAGACGTCGGTGGATTCTCTCTTGACGGTTGTTCGCGATAGACCTTGCCGTGGAGATATCGCTCGATATCGCTCGGCGCCTCAAACCGGTCTGTCGGCAAGGTGATCTGGCGGTTGGAGACCGGCCGTACAATATGAGGCGTCACGACAATCACGAGTTCGGTTTCGGAGCGGCGGAACGCGTCCGACTTAAAGAGCGCGCCGAGGATCGGGATATCTCCGAGGAACGGCGTCTTTGTGATGTCTTGCTGCGTGTTGTTCTGCAAAAGCCCGGCAATGGCGAAGCTCTGGCCGCTGGCCAGCTCGACCGTCGTCTCCGCCCGCCGCGTGCTCAGCCCCGGGATGCTCAGGCCCCCGATCGAGGTGGTGCCCGCTGAAGACAGCGAGCTGACCTCGGGGCGAACCCTGAGGTTGATCAGGTTCTCCGACAGCACAAAGGGCGTAAAATCCAAAATGATGCCGAACGGCTTGAATTCCACGGAGACCGTGTCGTCGCCTTGCGCGACGGGGAAAGGAAACTCGCCGCCGACCAGGAAGCTCGCGGTTTCGCCCGAAAGCGACGTCAGGTTCGGCTCGGCAAGTACGGTTACCAGGCCTTCGGTCTCGAGTGCGTCGATGACGGTATCGAGGGTGACGTTGTTGGTTCCGAAACTGCCGACGATCGAATTGGTGCCGCCGAACAGTGTGTTGAATTCCTTGACCTGAACGGTCTGGCCGTTCACCGTTTCCTCGACGAGATCGAACACGTCGCGGCCGGTCGCTAGGCCGAAGAAAACGTTGTCCGAGATGTCAAACGTGTTTTCCCAGTTGATGCCGATCTGTTTCAGCGTCGATCTGCCGACTTCGGCGATCTTCACCTGAAGATTGACCTGCGTCGGCGTTGCGATTTGGAGCTGATTGATCAGCTCGCGCCCCCCGAGTATGGAATCCGCGAGCCGCTTGACGGTTTCCGCCTCGGACGGCGACGCCACATGGCCGGTAAGGATGATCAATCCGTTCATGCTGCTGGCCTCGACGACCGCATGCGGCATGATTTGGGATATCGCGTGTTCCAGGCTCGACAGGTTTTGCGAGACCGTGAGGCTGGCCGAGTACAGCATTCGCTCGTCTTCGCCCATCGCGTAGAGCGTCGTCTCGCCGACCTCCTTGCCGTAGATGTAGATCAAAGTCGGCGACTTGACCTGCACATCCGCGACCTTCGCGTTGGCGAGAAAGACATCGGTCGCCGGCCCGTTGAGCCGGATGAGAATGCCTTTGTTGACTTCTATGTTTAGGCGCTCGCTGCTGGTCTCCAGCACCTGCGCTCCTTGAGCGGTGGCTTCCCCTGGGATGGCCGTGCCGAGACCAATGGCGGTCAAGAGAGCCAAAGCGGCCCGCCCCGCGTGCCCCGGAATCCCGCGAATCTTGCCGAGCCTGTAGGTCATTCTTCAACCTTTTTGAATTTGAAATTCTGTTGAGCCTTGCCGCGTGAAACCGTCACGGTATGTACCCCCTGGTCCTTTTCGACCGGCGGCAGAAGACCGCTGACCTCCGCGTCCCACGTATGCGTGAATCCCGATGCTTCAGGCAGAATCTCTTCCTGAGACAACGCGTCGGCCCTCTCGCCGTCGGCGCGCGCCAGGCTGCGCAGGCTGAGCGAAATCTGACCGACCCGCCGCAAAACCGAGATCTTCTCCGCGATCTTTGGCGTGACTTCGATGGTGACCGTCTTGCCAAGCGCCGGCTGATTTGTCTGATCGTTGGTGCGCCGGTCGACGGCGAGGATGCGCACATTGCGCATGACCGTCTCGCTGACCTGGCGCGTCCGTCCGTTGGTGTCGCCCACCTCATGGGTGAGGATCAGGTCGACGCGGTCGCCCGGGAATATAAAGCCGGCGATACCGGAGGTCGCGGTGATGGGAACCGTAACCGCGCGCATGCCGGGCGAAAGAATCGCCGCCATGAAGCCGCGCTGGCCGGGGCCGACAATACGCCCGGTCGTAACCGGGTCGCCGGCGACGATCCCGTGTCGGACCACCTTGCCGATTTGCGCCTCAAGCGTGCCCTTGCCGTTAATAATGTAGGAATCGGGCAGATTACCGTCGGGCCAGGACTGCCAACGCATGTCTTCGGCTTCGAGAATTCTGCCGATCGGCAGGTTATTGCGCGCAACCAGAACCTTGACCGTGGGTTGCACCGGCGCAGGCGCCGCGACAACCTGTTGAGGCCGATTGGCGCCGAGCCAACTGCGCGTGAGCAAAGCGGTGGCACCGGCCACAGCCAGCGCGACGACAACGAGAATAATGCTCCGGAGATTCATTGAGCCTAGCTCCGATAAGTTCCGTGCGTAGGAGTATTCGTCAGAAAGCGTTAAAAATCAGTTGGCTAGCCACAACTAGGCCGCCGGCGGCAATGGCCACGCCATAGGGGACCTGCAAACGGCCGGCTTTTGGTGCGTCAAACTCAACCGTCGGATCCGTCTTGGTTGCCGATTGGGCTACGGTCTGGAGGCGGGACTGGCCCCAGATAACAGCGGACACCAAACCGCCAACCAGGGCGGTTACAACCAAAAAGTTGAATATCCCGGACGGTCCGGCCCAGAGCGCGACCGCCGCCAACATTTTCACGTCGCCGCCTCCGATGGCCCGGAGAAAAAACAGAATCGATCCTGTCAGCGCGACCAGACCTGCAATCGCCAGGGTCGGACCAATCTCCGGGACGTCCTGCCCCGAGATTCGACCGATCAGAATATAAAGCGCCCACAGACCGGCGATGGATGCATTCAGCCGGTTCGGAATGCGAAGCTGTCTAAGGTCGCTGACGGCGGCGGCAATCAGGAGCATCCCGAAAACCGCGATCATTCCTGCCATTATCATTGGGCTTCCGGTTCATTGTCGCTGTCGGAGCGGTGGCCGACGCCTGGTCCCATTTTTGGGTTTGCGCCGGCTTCAAGAATAATACGGCCCCCGGCCGAAGGTCAGCCGGGGGCCGTATCGATCAGCCTTCTTGCGCCGCGGGGCCTTGGACCCCGCGCCACCAAGCGATGCTTAAGGTGCGCTTCCCGCCGTCGGCACACTGTTGTTCAGCGTCGAAGCGACCGACGTGAACATAGTGGTCAGCGAACCACCGAGTGTGGTGAGCGCGCCAATCGCGGCGACGGAAACGAGCGCGGCAATCAAACCGTATTCGATGGCCGTCGCACCCTTGTCATCCTTGCGAAGCCTACGAATGAACTTGAACAACATATCAGTCACTCCAGCTTTCGGGTTCTCGATGCCGGCGAGTATTGGGAGGCTTTCTGAAAAAACGGTTAACAGAAGTGAGGATTAAACCTCAAAATATTTAGTTGTTTCGACGTTTAACTGGTCACCGTCTGAGAAGATTAAGTAAAGCGCATTTTAATTAAAAATTTACAAAATTTTTTAACTTGGAACATTTTTGGAAAAGGCGCCGCGAGTGCAAGTAAGGGCTGAAGTATTCGTATTGTAATTGAAAAACTGAAAACCCTGAAGAAGTAAAGGCTGCGCTGTATCCCGCTGCAATTTTTTGCAATTTGAATCGGTGCGGTAAAGCTTCTTTAAGTCTGCAAAAGCCAAACTGGCCCGGGAAAAAGTGGATTCTGGTCATCGCCCGGCGGGTGCCGGCGCGCATGTCGCCACGAGAATCTTGAAGGGCTAAAAGCAATGAAGGTATCAGCTCGGGCCAAGTCGCTGCTGCGGATGATTGGCGGAATGCCGGAAGTTTCGCGGCGCCGTCTCAGGAGTTTGCTGGCCGACGCCAGGGGTGTGACGGCGGTGATGATGGGGGTTGCGGTGATCCCTCTGATCGGGGCCATCGGCATCGGTACGGATACTACCATGGCCTATCTCCTGAAATCCCGTCTGTCGTCGGCGGTCGATGCGGCGGCGCTGGCCGGGGGGCGGGTCTTCTTTGAGGCCGACCGCAATGCTGACGTGCAACGCTTCTTTGACGCCAACTTTCCCGCCGCATATATGGGCGCCACGGTGAACAGCTTCACCATCGTCCCGGATGCGGAAAACGAAACCCTTACCGTCCAGGCCTCGGCGACGATGCCGACCGTGTTTATGCATTTCTTCGGCATCTCGGAGATTACCGTCAGCACCGAATCCACGGTGGCCCGTACGACCACGGTTCTGGATGTGGTGCTCGCTGTCGACCTGTCTGGGTCCATGCTGGATCCGGTGCCGGGCTCGACGACGAGCCGGATCGATGCGGCGAAGGCCGCGGCGACCGAGCTTGTGACCGTTCTGTTTGGGACGGACGAGGCAAAGGACTTCCTGCGCGTCGGGCTCGTGCCGTGGGCGGGCAAGGTCAACGTCGCTGATCGTGGCACCCAGTATGGCAAGGAATATCCGGGTGGCCCGGATCTCCCCCCCGGCAGTCTTTACACGAGCGTGGAGCTAGGCCAGACCTACAACAATCCCTATGACCGGGACCGGGTCTATTATTTCGACTATGACAAGCGGTATCCCTACCGCGTCGAGGATCCGGAATCGCCGGGTGATTTCCACCCCTCCGGCAAGTCCTGGTACTATCTGCGTCGCTACGTCTTGCAGAACTGGACCGCGACCTATGACCGGGTCTACTACGCGCATAACTCGGCGGTCCCGCTTCTGACCATTCCGCCGGACGACTGGAATGGCTGTGTCTATGGCCGTTACGCACGAAGCTACGACACCGGCGATAACTACCCTCGCCATCCCGATAGCTCCACCGATCTCGGCAATGCTGCTCATGACGTCATGGGCCAGGTCGCCGACCACGGGGCCGGGAATCTCGACTGGATGGGCTGGATGCCCATGGGCAAGGAGGGCAACGCTGTTCCTGGCCATTCCCTTGGCTACTGGCTGCGCTGCGACCTTGACCGGATGAACAATTACTGGGACGGCATTGCTCATGAGTGCACGCCGTGCCCTGTTTCGGGGATTACCCGTCTTGTTGATTCGGGCGCGGAAATTGCGACCGGCGTTACCCAGAAGCAGACGATTCTCAATGCCATCAGTGAGCTGCAGGCGGTAAGCGGTAGCTATACCAACATTCCGCAGGGGCTCGCCTGGGGTTGGCGGGTGGTTTCTCCCGATATCCCCTTCACCGAGGGCACTTCGGATCCGGGCGTCGAGCGTGAGCGCGCGGTTATCTTGCTCACCGACGGCGCCAATACGGTCCGCAACGGCGATGCGTTCAACCGCACTCAGAATGACGAATGGCGGCGCGACGATATGCTGGAAGATGTGGCCGATGCCGTGAAGGGTGAGGACATCTTCGTCTACACCATCCAGTTCGCCAACTCGAGCGGCGACCTTGCCACCTTGATGCGCAACGTGGCCAGCGAGCCGGAGGCGCCTTTCTATCAATACGCGCCCTCGGAAGAGGAATTGTCGCAGGCCTTTAAGGAGATCGCCAATAATCTGGCGAACCTCCATTTGAGCAAATAGCCGCGCGATTTCTCTTGTTCTGAGGGCTTGCGGACGATAGCCAAAGCATCTTCGGAAGGAGATGCCATGGCAGAGACGCGGCCCGAGCGCTGGTATCGGCCGCCGGCCGGTGGTCGGATCGAATACCTGACGTCGGCCGACGGGGCGCGTATCCGCTACGGCATATGGCCCGCCGCCGCGTCCGCCGCTTCGCGCGGCACGGCGTTGCTGCTTCCCGGACGCACCGAGTTTATCGAGAAGTATTTCGAACCCATCTGGGAGCTCACCGACCGCGGCTTTCACGTCGCAACGCTCGATTGGCGCGGTCAGGGCCTTTCCTCGCGCCCGACGGATAACCCGAGCAAGGACCATGTAACGAGCTTTCGACCGCGGCTTGACGATCTCGGGCGATTGGTTGACGACGTAGTCTTGGCCGATTGCCCCGGGCCGCTGAGCCTTGTCGCGCACTCGATGGGCGGACATCTGGCGCTGCACTACCTGCACGATCATCCGGGTCTGGTGAAGCAAGCGGTGCTGCTGTCTCCGATGATCGGGATCCATCTCGGCCGCATGCCGGAAAACCTTGTGCGCGGGATCGTCGGCGTGGCGTGCCGCGCCGGCTTGGAGGAGGGTTACGCTTTGGGCCGGACCGACTACGGCCGGTATCAGCAAAGCGACTTATGGCGCGATATGCTGACGTCCGACCCCGACCGGTTCATGGTCGAGCATCACATGATCGCCGAAAACCCGGCCCTCGCGCTCGGCGGCGTGACCTATGGCTGGCTCAAGGCCGCATTCGGCTCCATCGACCGGCTCTTTGTTCCCGGCTATGCGGAGGAGATCAGGACGCCGATGCTGATTGCCATGGCGGGCAGGGAGCGGGTCGTCGACAATCGGAGGATCGGGCGGCTGGCCGCCCGTCTGCCCAATTGCGAGCTTGTCGAGATTGCCGGCGCACGGCACGAGCTCCTGAAGGAGAGCGACCCATTGCGCCGACAGCTTTGGGCCGAAGTCGACCGCTTTCTTGGCATCGGCTAATTGGCGAACGGCGCGATCAGCTCGAGCGCCTGGGCGTGCAGCCGCTTATCGCCGGCGGCGATGATCTGGCTCGACGCATGCGCCGGCCCGCCGCGCCAATCGGTAATCACGCCGCCGGCCGCCTGCACGACGGGGACCAGCGCGTGTACGTCATAGGGCTGCATGCCGGCCTCGATCACCAGATCGATAAAGCCGTGGGCCACCAGCGCGTAGGCATAGCAGTCGTAACCGAACCGGGTGAGCTGCGCTTTGGCCTCGACCGCCCTGAACGCCTCTTGCTCGGCTTCGGAGAACCAGGAGATGCCGGTGGTCGAGAGCCGGGCCTCGGAGAGATCCGCGCAGGCGCGGGCGCGCAGAGGGGTCTTTCCCTGCCAGGCACCGAGCGGCGAGCCGACGAAGCGCTCCCTCAGATAGGGCTGGTCGATAATCCCGACGATGGGGCCGGTGGCATCCGACAGCGCGATGAGCGTGCCCCAAAGCGGCAGCCCCATCATGAACGCCCGCGTACCGTCTATGGGATCCAGCACCCAGGTGAGGCCGCTTTCGCCCGCCTTCTCCGGGAACTCCTCGCCGACAATCGCATCCTCGGGGCGCGCCGCCTCGATGACCTTTCGAATGGCCTCTTCGGCGGCCACGTCGGCCGCGGTAACCGGGTCGAAATCCTGGCCGGCGCCTGACTTGTCGCGGATTTCCACCCCGGCCCGGAAATACGGCAGAGTGACCCTGCCGGCGGCCTCGGCCGCGGCCTCGGCGACGGAGAGAATCTCGTCGAGTTCGTCACGTTTCAGCGATTGAGACATTGACATCGACCAATGGCGCACATAACCCTCGGCTCGATGGCCGATCATTGCAATCATAGACCGCCCGTGGATTGAGTAAATCATGTCCTGTGCTGATTTCGTGATTATCGGTGGAGGGATCGCCGGCGCCTCGGTGGCGTACCGGTTGGCGCCGCATGGCTCGGTGGTCCTCCTGGAACGGGAAGTTCAGCCCGGCATGCACGCCACTGGCCGCTCGGCGGCGTTCTTCGCCGAGAGCTACGGCGGCCCTCAGGTCATGCCCTTGACCATGGCTTCGCGGCGGTTTTTCGAGTCGCCGCCGGAGGGGTTCAGCGATGTATCGTTAATGACGCCGCGCGGCGCAATTTATATCGCGCGGGCCGATCAGATGGACTCTCTGGAACGAATGTTGGCGACCTATAATGGCGCCATCGGTGGTCTTAAGCGTCTGAGCGGGCACGAGGTTCTGGCAAAGATCGAGATCTTACGGCCGGATTACGTGGCGGGCGGCCTTTTCGAGCCCGGATGCCGCGATCTCGACGTCGCGGCCCTCCATCAGGGGTTTCTTCGCGGCCTGAAGGCGGCAGGTGGCGAATTGATGCTCGACGCCGAAGTCAGGGAACTGTC
>JAKSBY010000745.1 GCA_022360855.1 Sphingomonadales bacterium
AGCTTTCTTGAGCGCGAGCGGAGCGTCGAAGTGGACGAACTGGTCCGCGTCACCGAGGCGGACTGGAACAGCCGGATCATAAGGGCCGGCGCGGAAATCGGGCTGGATACGGGGCTTGGCCCGGTGGTCGTCCAGCCGCGGGTTGCCGTTGACTATCTGACGGTCCGGGAGTCCGCCTATGAGGAGGCCGGCGGCGGCGACGGTGTCGACCTGGCCTTCGATGCGCGCCGGGGCACCAGCCTGCGCGGCTCGGCGGCGCTTACGCTGGGCTACGATATCGACTCGGTACAGGGCGACCTGGTGCGCCCGGAGCTGACCGTCGGATACGCCCGCGAATTCTCCGGCGATGCCCTGGTGACGACGGCGTCGTTCCTGTCGACGGGCGAAGGGTTCACGCTGACCGGCGCACCGCTGCCCGAGGAAACGCTCTATGGCGGGCTCGGTTTCGCCATGTATACCGACGCCACGGCCATCCGGCTCGATGCCGGCGGCGAATGGGCGGACGACCGCTGGGCTGTCCGCGGCGGCGTCACGATCCGGCTGAGATTCTAGCCTGCGCCCAGCACCGTATCCTTCGCGTCGGCCGCCGGCTCCGGGTAGTCGAGCGTGTAGTGCAGGCCGCGGGATTCGTGGCGGGACATGGCGGAGCGGACGATGAGGTCGGCGACGGTGAGCAGGTTGCGCAGCTCGAGGAGGTCGCCGGTGACGCGGAAATGGCCGTAATAGTCCTGCACCTCGGCCATCAGGAGGTCGACCCGGTGGCGGGCGCGTTCGAGCCGCTTGTTGGTGCGGACGATGCCGACATAGTCCCACATGAAGCGCCTCAGCTCGGCCCAGTTGTGGGAGACGACCACCTCTTCGTCCGAATCCGTGACCCGGCTTTCGTCCCAAGGCCGGGCCTCGGGCGGGTCGGCCAGGCTGTTGCGCTTGGCGAGGACGTCGTCCGCCGCCGCGTCACCGAACACCAGGCATTCCAGGAGCGAGTTGGACGCCATGCGGTTGGCGCCGTGCAGGCCGGTATGGGTAACCTCGCCGATGGCGTAGAGCCCGGCCAGATCGGTGCGGCCGGCGAGATCGGTCACCACCCCGCCGCAGGTGTAATGGGCCGCCGGCACCACGGGGATCCGGTCCGTGGTGATGTCGATGCCCACCTTCATGAGCCGCCGGTAGATGTTGGGGAAGTGGCCGACGATGAAGTCGGCGTCCCGGTGGGTGATGTCGAGATAGACGCAGTCCAGGCCGAGGCGCTTCATCTCGTGGTCGATGGCGCGGGCCACGATGTCCCGGGGCGCCAGCTCGGCGCGCGCGTCGAAGCGCTTCATGAAGGCCTCGCCGTCGGGCAGGCGCAGGATCGCCCCTTCGCCGCGCATGGCCTCGGTGATCAGGAAGGTCTTGGTCTTGGGATGATAGAGGCAGGTCGGGTGAAACTGGTTGAACTCCAGGTTCGCCACCCGGCAGCCAGCGCGCCAGGCGAGCGCGATGCCGTCGCCGGTGGCGGTGTCCGGGTTGGAGGAATAGAGGTAGACGCGGCTGGCGCCGCCGGTGGCGAGCACCGTCGCCTTGGCCTGGAAACGGCGCACTTTGCCGGCCGCCATGTCGAGCACATAGGCGCCGAAGCAGCCGTCTTGATCGGCCCCGTTTGCCAGATGCCGGCGGGTCATCAGATCGACCGCCATGTGGTGTTCGAAGATTTCGATATTGGGCGCCTCGCGGGCCTGCTGCTCCAGGGTCTTCTGCAGCGCCTTGCCGGTGGCGTCGGCCACGTGGATGACGCGGCGGTGGCTGTGCCCGCCCTCGCGGGTCAGATGGTAGCCGAAGCCCTCCTCGAACTCCTCCTCCCGGCTGAACGGCACGCCCGAGGCGATGAGCCGGTCGATGGCCGCCTTGGAGCGTTCCACCACGAAGCGCACGGTCTCCTCGTCGCAGAGCCCGGCGCCGGCGTCCAAGGTGTCGGCGATATGCGACTCGACGGTATCGTCGGCGGCCAGCACCGCGGCGATCCCGCCCTGCGCCCATTTGGTCGCGCCGGCCGCCAGTTTGCCCTTGGAGATCAGCGCGACCCGGCAGTGGGGCGCCAGCTTCAACGCCAGAGTCAGCCCGGCCGCGCCGGAGCCGATGACCAGGACGTCTGTCGAAATGTCCATTATTGAAGAACCGGAGTAGGTGGCGCGTCCGGGGCCACGTGCCGGTGTTTTGCGTGTTCTCTCCGCACCGGCCCACTCCCCCACCCGGCCACCCATGAGCATACGATCCCGTGGGTGGCCGGGTGGGGGAGTGGGCCGGTGCGGCGGTGCCGATCCGACTGCAGGATCGTGTCTTCCATCCTATCCCTCGCTTCCCGTCAACTGCAGAAAGATATCTTCCAGGTCCGTCTCGTTGGTGGAGATGTCGTTGATGGTCAACTCGGTCTTGAGCGCCGCGTCGAGGACGGCGCCGACGCAGGTCGTCTCGCGGCTCATCTGGATGGCGAGCCGGTTGGGCGTCACCAGGCTGGCGTGGAAGCGGGCCAGGGCTTCGGGTACCGCGTCGAGGGTCTCGGCCACGTCGATGATGATCTCCTTCTCGTCGATGCGCCGCAGCAGCTGCGGCGTCGGCTCGCAGGCCACGACCTCGCCGTGGTTGATGATGGCGATCTCGTCGCAGAGCTCTTCCGCCTCTTCCAGATAGTGGGTGGTCAGGACGACGGTGACGCCGCGGGCGTTGAGCTCGCGCACATACATCCAGAGCTGCTGGCGGAGCTCGATATCGACCCCGGCGGTCGGCTCGTCCAGGATCAGGACCGGCGGGTCGTGCACCATGGCCTTGGCCACCAGCAGGCGGCGCTTCATGCCGCCAGAAAGCGTGCGCGCATAAGCGTCCGCCTGGTCTTCCAGACGGACGGCCTTCAGGAGCTCCTCGGTGCGCCGTCCGGCGCCCTTGACGCCATACATGCCGGCCTGCAGCTCAAGCATCTCGCGCGGCGTGAAGAAGGCGTCGAAGGTCAGCTCCTGCGGCACGACGCCGATCGACGCCTTGGCGTTCCTGGGATTGGCGTCGATATCGAAGCCCCAGATCGACGCCCGGCCCGAGGTCTTGTTGACGAGCCCGGCCAGGATGTTGATGCAGGTGGACTTGCCGGCGCCGTTGGGGCCGAGCAGGCCGAAGATGGAGCCGGCCGGCACGGACAGGTCGATGCCCTTCAGCGCATGCTTGTCGGGCTGGCCCTTCTCGCCCTTATAGACCTTGTCCAGCTTCTCGATTTCGATGGCGGCCTGCACGGAAGGCGGCTCCCTGGGCTTGCGGCGTGAACGCGAAGCCCCCTCGGTATCACCGGGCCTGGGGCGGGTCAATGCGGGGTTGTCTCCGGCGTCGCGGCGTCGCTATAAAGTCTGCGAGACTTGCAAGGAAATACGCGATGCCCATCGACCCACCCGAAACCGTCTACGTAACCGAGAAGACCGTGGCCTGCGACGGCGGCGAGGGCGCGCTCGGCCACCCCATGGTCTACCTCAATATGGGCGAGGACGGCCGCATCGACTGCCCCTATTGCGACCGCGAGTTCATCCTCGAAGGCGGCCCCGCCGACCAGCGCGTGGCGTGAGCGGGCCGTGAACGACGCAGCGCCACCGGCCACCCCCCACCTCTATCTCGTCGACGGTTCGAGCTACATCTTTCGCGCGTTTCATGCGCTGCCCATGCTGACCAAGTCGGACGGCACGCCGGTCAATGCCGTGCTCGGCTTCTGCAACATGCTGTTCAAGCTGTTGCAGGACCTGGCCGAGGGCGAGCAGCCGACGCATTTCGCCGTGATCTTCGATGCCGGCGCCAAGACCTTCCGCAACGACATCTATCCGGACTACAAGGCCAACCGGCCGCCGCCGCCGGAAGAGCTGATCCCGCAATTCGGCCTGGTGCGCGAGGCGACCGAGGCGTTCTCCGTGCCGGCCATCGAGATGGAGGGCTTCGAGGCCGACGACCTGATCGCCACCTATGCCGAGCAGGCGCGGACCAAAGGCTGGCAGGTGACCATCGTCTCGTCCGACAAGGACCTGATGCAGCTCGTCGACGAACAGGTCGGCATGTTCGACACCATGAAGAACCGGCGCATCGGCATCCCCGAGGTACACGAGAAATTCGGCGTCGGGCCGGAGCGCGTGGTCGACGTGCAGTCGCTGGCCGGCGATTCCACCGACAACGTGCCCGGCGTGCCCGGCATCGGCATCAAGACCGCGGCGGAGCTGATCAACACGTATGGCGACCTCGACACGCTGCTCGACCATGCCGAGGAGATCAAGCAGCCCAAGCGCCGCGAGAACCTGATCGAGAATGCGGAGATGGCGCGGATCAGTCGTGAATTGGTCACCCTCGACCGCGCCTCGCCGGTCCCTGCGGAGCTCGACGCCCTCAAGCTCAACCACATGGCGCCGGAGCCCGTGCTCGGCTTCGTCGGCGAGATGGAGTTCCGCTCGCTGAAGACCAAGCTCCTGGCCCACCTCGGCGTCGAGGACGCGGCCGAGGACGCGGCCGCCGCCGAGCTCGCGGTCAAGGAGGTGGCCTACGACTGCGTCACCGACGTGAAG
>JAKSBY010000632.1 GCA_022360855.1 Sphingomonadales bacterium
CTCGCCGTCGGGCCGTAGGTCGAATAGCTGGTTCCGTTCAGAAGGTGAGACAAGCGCGTCTTGACATTCGCCGGCCGGTCCTCGCCGACTTCGGCCATGGCTTGATTTCCGTCCAACGCCTCCACGATGTTGTGGAGCTCGGTACGGATAGCGTGCCACTGGTCGTCAAGCGCCATCGGCCCGGAACGCGAACGTTCCAGCGCGGTCTTGAGGTCGTCCATCTTCGTTGCGAGATGTTCGACTGCCCGCTCCACCGCGGTGACGCCGCGCTGTAGCCGGGCGATGCGCTCCCAGAAGGCAACCGTCTCGGCCGGCTCGGCGCCAGGCAGCGCGCCTTCGCGCAGCCGCACCACGTCGAATTCCGCCGGTCCCGCCAGTTCCATCGTCGTCCCGCGCACGCGCTTGGCAAGCGAAACCGTATAGCGCCCCGGCGCGGCGAGAAAGCCTTTGAGCTCGGAGTTCGGATAGCTCGGCTCGGTGCCGACCGCCTGCATCGGCGGAAAGCGCAGATCCCAGGCCACGCGGTGGAAGCCCTTGGTAATCGGCCCGCTCAGGCGGCGCACCACATTGCCGTCCGCATCACGCACGGTGAGCCAAACTTCGGGCTCGACTTCGCGGCGCTCCGCCTCGGCCGCATCAAAGCCCTGAAACGGCGTGTCCTCGCCGGCCTCGATCCTCGGCTTCTCGGCTTCTTGCCGGGTCTCTGCCCGGGTCTTGAGATCATCAGCCAGATAATAGGTGAACACCGCGCCGAAGGGCGGGTTGGGCGCGCGGAAATAGCCGTGTCCCTGAACGGCGCCCTCGCCGAAGCCGAGCGGGTGGCGCTCCATGTACCACCAGGCGCGGCGGCCGGGGAACAGGAGAGCTTCCTGCTCGAGCGCGTCCTCGCTCAGGTTCCTGAGCGGGGTGTAGTCATCGAGAACAAAGAAACCGCGCCCGAAAGACGCAGCGACGACATCGTTTTCGCGCCGCTGGATCGTCACGTCGCGCATCGCGATGGTCGGTACGCCTCCGTCGAGCTCGACCCATTTGCCGCCGCCGTCGACCGTGAAAAAGAGGCCGAATTCTGTGGCGGCGAACATCAGGTCCGGGTCCACATGGTCCTGCACCACGCGCCATACCAGATGGCGGTCGGGCAGGTCGCCGGCGATGGAGGTCCAGCTTCTGCCGCGGTTGGTGCTCTTCACGAGATAGGGCGTGTAGTCGCCGTATTTGTGGTTATCGAGCGCCATATAGACCGTGTCGGCATCGAATAGGTCGGCCCGGATGTCGTTGACGAAGGCGGTGGCGGGAACGCCCCGTATCCGGCCCACCTCGAGCCGCGTCCAGGTGGTGCCGCCGTCGGTGGTCACCTGCACGAGGCCGTCGTCGGTGCCGGCATAGAGGATGTTCTCGTCGACCGGCGATTCGGCGAGCGAGGTGATGGTGTTGTATTTGGACATGGCGAGGAAGTCCCAGCCCGCGTCCCATGACCATTGGCGCTCCATCACCGGCAGCAGCATGCGGTCCTCGTCGCGCGTCAGATCGCCGGAGAGCGTGCGCCAGCTATCGCCCCGGTCGTCGGAGCGCCACAGGCGCTGGGAGGCGAAATAGATCCGCTTGGGATCATGCGCGCTGACCAGGATCGGCGCGTCCCAGTTGAAGCGCTCGCGCGGCTCGCCGGGCGCGGCCTGCGGCTGGATGTGGACCACCTCGCCGGTGGTCCGGTCGACGCGCACCAGATTCCCCTCCTGCCATTCCGCATACATGATGTCCGGGTTGCCGGGCTCGGTCGCCGATTGATGGCCGTCGGCAAACAAGGTGATGAACCAGTCGGAATTGCGGATGCCGTGGCGGTTGTCGGTGCGCGAGGGCCCGCCTTGCGAGCCGTTGTCCTGGGTGCCGCCATAGACGAAGTAGAAGGGCTCGGCGTCGTCCACCGCCACCTTGTAGAACTGCGTCACCGGCAGATTGTCGATAAACCGCCAGGACTTTTCATTGTCGTAGCTCTCATAGAGCCCGCCGTCGGAGCCCATGAGGATGTAGTCCGGATCGTCCGGCCTGAAGGCGATGGCGTGGTCGTCGACATGCTTGAGCTCGTTGTTGATGTCGCGCCAGGTCTCACCGCCGTCGTCTGATATCCGTGTGGTGTTGCTGACCAGATAGATGCGGTCGAAGGCGTGCGGGCTGGCGTAGAGCTCCTGATAGTAGTGCGGCCCGGTCCCGGCGGCGACCTCGTCGGAACGCTTCTCCCACGACGCGCCGCGGTTTTCGGAGCGCCAGACGCCGCCGGACCGCCGGTCGAGCTCGATAGCGGCATAGATCACATCCGGCCGCTGCGGCGAGAGGGCAAGGCCGATCTTGCCCCTATTGCCTTCCGGCAGGCCGTTCTCCAGCTCGGTCCAGGTCTCGCCGCCGTCCTCGGAGACATGGATGCCGGTCTCCGGGCCGCCGCCGATATAGGCGGCGACGGTGCGGTGGTGCTGCCAGGTGGCGGCATAGAGCCGGTCGGGGGTGCGCGGGTCCATGATAACGTCCGTCACGCCGGTCCATTCGCCGCCTGACAGGACGTTGCGCCAGGTCTTGCCGCCATCGGTCGTCTTGAACAGCCCGCGGTCGCCGCCCTTTGACCACAGAGGCCCCTGCGCCGCGGCCCACACCGTGTTCGGGTCTTCCGGATGGACGATGATCTTGGAGATATGGTCGGAGTCCTCGAGCCCGAGATGTTCCCAGCTCGCGCCGCCGTCCTTGCTGCGGTAAATGCCGTCGCCGAAGCCGACATGGCGGCCGCCGACATTCTCACCGGTGCCGACCCAAACCGTGTGCGGATTGGTTGGGTCGAGCCCGATCGCGCCGATGGAGTAGGAGGGCTGATCGTCGAAGATCGGTGTCCAGGTGGTTCCGGCGTTGGTCGTTTTCCAGACGCCGCCGGAGCCGACCGCCACGTACCAGGTCGCCGGATCGCCGGGCATGATGGCGATATCGGCAATGCGGCCAGACATCAGCGCCGGCCCGATATTGCGGAGCTCGATGCCCTCGAAGGTCGCGCTCGACATTGGGCCGTCTTCTTCCTCGGCGGCCTGCAAATGGGTCGAAAGCGTCATCGCCAGAACGGCGACGAAGGCAGCGAGCGGCTTCATGGGTATCTCCCCTCTCTTTATCGTTAGCCCGGTCTTTGTGTATCTGGGCGTATCCGGCTTCGGAGCCTAACCGACGGATCGCCGCCGCAACAGAGGAAACAGCATCAAGCATGACCGGATCTCGCCACGCTCTCGGCCAAAGTTTGTCACATTTGTCCGATACCGTGACCAAATGGCGACGAATCATCCACCGCGCTGCCCCGCTTGTGGTCTTCACGCGCCTCTGATCTGGGTGCATGGGCATGGTCAGTGCGCCCACTGCGCCTATATCGTCGAACCCTGCTGCGAGGGCGTTCCCCCCGAAGACGAACCCGCGCCGGAGCCGCGCGCGGCCGAGCCCATGGCCGCTTTGCTTCAGCATTAGCCGGTTTGCTCGGGATCGGCGGCGGCATCGTGATGGTGCCGGTGCTGTTCTTCACCTTTGAATCCCCTGGGCCTCGCCGCCCGAATAACTGTCTCAAACTGATACGCCTGGCGTCGGCAGGCTTAACAACTGGTTAGCCTTGTTAAAGTTAACCCATTGAAATCATTGGACTCCGTGAATTGGCCCGCTTCTTGCTCCTTGGCTGAGGCAGGAGAGGTCGTCATGCCACAACAACAATCGGAAAAAACGGAGAAGCCGGTGTTCATCAGTGACAAGAAGACGTTCGTCAAGGCGCAGGCGCTGATCAACGTCTACGGCAACAAGGCCACGCTCAAGGCCGGTGAAATGGCCCGCGAGTGCAAGGACAAGGGCTTCATCCGCAGCCAGATGGCCTGGCAGCAGATCCTCGACGCGGTCGAGCTGTTGCTCGACGATCACCCGCGCGGCGCCGTCCACTAGACATCCCCCCGACACCGCACTCATGTTGCAGTGCGGAATCCTTGACGCCTTTGGCGGCTTTGCATAAGTCTGTGGGCCCAACAGGAGGGACCATAGCCGATGAGCGACGACCCGCTGGCCTTGGCAAGCGAATTCCCAGCCGTGACCCGGGCCGACTGGCTGGGCGCCGTCGGCAAGGTGCTCAACGGCGCGTCGCTCCAGGACGCGCTGGTCAAGCGGAACCATGACGGCGTTGCGGTCCATCCGCTCTACACGGCAGACGAGCGGCCTGCGGCCCAAATGCCGGAATTGGGCGGGCGCAACTGGCATATTCGTACAGCCTATGACGTTTCGGACGCCATCGCTGCCAATGCCGCGATCCTCGAGGATCTGGAGTGCGGCGCGACGGCAATCACGCTCGGTTTTGGTGACGGAGCGCCCAACTCGGTCGATGATTTGGACAGCCTGCTGGACGGTGTATTTCTCGATATGGCGCCGGTCGCCCTTGAGGCGGGCGCGGCGTTCCGCCCGGCGGCGGAGCTCCTGCAGGCGCTTTGGGAGCGCCGCGGCATTGCCCCGGAAAAGGCGCTTGGCGCCTTTAATGCCGATCCGATCGGGATTTCAGCGCAATCGATAGCCGATGCGGCGGAGCTCGCCCGCGAAACCGCCGGCAAGTATCCGGGCGTCACCAGTATCGCCGTGGACACCCATCGCTATCACGCCGCCGGCGCCAGCGAGGCGCAGGAAGTGGCGGCGGGGCTGGCTACGGGCGTCGCCTATCTGCGCGCCATGGAGGCGGTTGGCCTCGCGCCGGAGGCTGCCGCCCGGCAGATCGTCTTCACGCTGGCGGCGGATGCGGACCTGTTCCTCACCATCGCCAAGTTCCGCGCCTTTCGCCGGGCCTGGGCGTCGGTGCTCGCGGCCTGCGGTGTTGCCGGGCCCGCACCGGCACGCATCGAGGCGGTGACCGCTTGGCGCATGATGACCCGCACCGATCCCTGGGTGAACATGCTAAGGACCACGGCGGCCGCCTTTGCCGCGGGTGTGGCCGGCGCGGATGCTATCCTGGTGCGACCCTTCGATGCCGCTTCGAAGGCTCCAGACGGCTTCTCGCGGCGTATCGCCCGCAATATCCAGATCATTCTGCAGGAAGAGTCCGGCCTCGGCCAGGTGATCGATCCCGCAGCCGGGTCTTACGCCATCGAGCGCCTCACCGCCGACCTCGCCGACGCGGCCTGGGCGGCATTTCAGGCGATCGAGAGCGCGGGCGGCATGGCGCCGGCGCTTGAATCCGGCTTCGTCCAAGGTGAAATCGCCAAGGCGCGCGCCGCCCTGGAGGCCGACGTGGCGACGCGCAGGCGGGGCATCACCGGCACCAGCCGCTTTCCCAATCTGGACGAGCCGGCGCTGGCGCCGCTCGCCTCGTCTGCGCCCCCGCGC
>JAKSBY010000380.1 GCA_022360855.1 Sphingomonadales bacterium
ATAGCTGAAATTCGCGAAGAAAGTCCTGCCCGGCCAGGGGTGAGCCACATAAGCCACCTCATCGGTCAGGTTGTCCACACCAAAGCCCAGGGACATGCCATTGTTCAATCGATAAGTGGTCTTTAGACCAATCCTGCTATAGGAGTCCTGTGCACTGTATACGTTGTTCTCGAGATCAGTATTGTCAATACGACCGAAACTGTCACTCGCATATTGGTAGTTAATACCTGCATCCCAGGCGCTATTGATATGGTAGGTTGCCAACAGGTTACCGCGCCACTCAGGCATTCTCGGATAAACGTTGCCTTCCAGGGCCGGATTGGGCGCGTTCTTTACGATCTCTGAATCGGTATATGCCACGTTAAACCGAACGTCCAGATTGTCGACAAAGAGATCATTGGCGTTGGTAATGAACTCAATGCCACTGGTCTCTATCTCATCAACCGGCAGGAATGTGCGCAGAGATATGCCGCTGTCCAGAGTCGTAGTCTGTGACTCGATCACGTCCTCAATCGACTCGGTATAAAAGTTCACGCGCGCATAGCCACCATCAAACTCCCGCTGGACCATCACATTGTGATGGGTCCCATCTTCGGGCTGCAACCCGGCATTGGCAATACTGATGGCATTGAATGCTTCAAATTCGCTGAAGAGCTCTTCCACGATTGGAAAACGATAAGCCTTGGCGACGGAATACTGAACTCGCCAGTCACTGTTAATTTGGTAACCGACAGTAAACTTGGGAGATGTCTCAGTGGAGCTACGAGTCGGTACGCTGGTGAGGTCGAACTGAGGAGTGTCCGGATCGTCATCGTCGAAGTAGCCATTGGTGCTCTCAAAGTCTTCATAACGAAGACCGAAGCCCAAATCCCACCGCTCACTGAGATCCCAGTTCAGTTGAGCGAACAGCGCATTGATCTCTGTTTCGCCGCCACTGCTGGAGCGAGGAGTGTCCTTGGTTCCGGCGAGATAGTTGTTTGAGCCGAACACGTCAAAATTGAGCTCATAAGACTCATGGCGCACACCGGTTACCAGGGAAAGCCCTTCCACCCCCAGGTCATCGAAATAGAGTTTAACTTCGGCGGCATCCCAGCCGGTATCACCGAAATCCGTGACCTGACCAACAGTTGTCCAGGCAGGATCGTTGGGATGGGCTCCCGATGACCGGTTCTCATTACGTTTCACTTCGAAGCGATTGATATTTGCTTCCAGCTCAACCGATTCGGATAGCTGACCGCGCAGGCGCAAACCGGTATTCAGGCTACGACGCTCGAGATTACCTGTCGCAAATCGGCTGGCGGGCACAGAGAATTGGACTCCATCCTGTATAACATCACCGCGATAAACCGGGTTTCCTTCCAGGTCTC
>JAKSBY010000550.1 GCA_022360855.1 Sphingomonadales bacterium
CGGCGCCTGATCGCCTTCGTCGAGGTCAAGGCGCGGCGCAACGAGGCCCAGGCCCGGGAGAGCATCACCGACCGGCAAAAGGCGCGCCTGCAGCGCGCGGCCCAGGCATTTTGCGCCCGGCGACCCGAATTCGAGGGTTTCGATATGCGCTTCGATGCCATATTGATCGTTCCCGGCGCCTGGCCCCGGCATTTGCAGAACATCTGGGATCTCGGCTAGGCCGCGCCCTGGAGATCGGAGAACACCCGTCATGACTTTGCGTGTCGCCATTCAGATGGACCCGCTGGACGCCATCGATATTGACGGCGATTCCACCTTCGCGCTGGGGCTCGAGGCGCAAAGGCGCGGCCATCAGGTCTTTCATTATCTACCGCGCAATCTGTCTTACCGCGACGGCTGCGTCTCGGCGCTGGCGAATGAAGTGACCCTGCGGCGCATGGCGGGCGATCATTTCACCGCGGCAGCGTCGGAACGTCTCGATCTCAGCAAGGTCGACGTCGTGCTGATGCGCCAGGATCCGCCCTTCGACATGAGCTATATCTCGGCCACCCATCTTCTCGAGCTGATCCATCCCGAGACCCTGGTGGTCAACGATCCCGTCCATGTCAGGAACGCGCCGGAGAAGCTGTTCGTCACCTTCTTCGCAGAGTTCATGCCGCCGACCCTGATCACCTGCGACGGCGCGGAGATCAAGGCCTTCCGCGAGGAATTCGGCGACATCATCGTCAAGCCGCTCTACGGCAATGGCGGCGCCGGCGTGTTTCACATCCGCCCGGAAGACGAGAATCTGTCGACCATCATCGAGTTCTTCGAGCAGCTCTCCAACGAACCCCTGATCGTGCAGCAATATCTGCCCGAGGTGCGCGCCGGCGATAAGCGGATCATCCTGGTGGACGGCGAGCCGGTCGGCGCCATCAACCGCGTGCCGGCGGCCGGCGAAGCGCGCTCCAACATGCATGCCGGCGGGCGCCCGGAGGCGAGCCGGTTGAATGCGCGGGAACAGGAGATTTGCGCCGCGCTCGGCCCGGCGCTCAAGGAACGCGGCATGATCTTCGTCGGCATCGACGTGATCGGCGATTACCTCACCGAGATCAACGTCACCTCGCCGACCGGAATCCAGGAATTGGACCGCTTCGACGGCACCGACACGCCGGCGAAAATCTGGGACGCGATCGAGGGCAGGCTCTAGGGCCTACCGCTCGGCGAAGGACTCGTTCAGCGAGTTGTAGACCGGCCGCACGAGATAGCCGAGCAGGCTCTTCTTGCCGGTCTTGATATCGGCGATCAAGGTCATGCCGGCGGTAAGCCGGTTCGACCGCGGGTCCTGGCCGACATGGTTCTCGGCGAGATCGATCAGTCCTTTGAAATAGACCTCGCCCGTGGCCGGGTCGGTGAAGCTCGAGGCCGACACGTGCGACAGCGTCCCGGCAACGCCGCCGTGGCGCGCGAAACTATAGGTCTCGACCTTGAGCAGCACCTTGTCGCCGATCTCGACATGGCCGATATCGCGCGGCGATATGCGCACTTCGGCGACCAGATCCTGACGTTGCGGCACGACCTCGACGAGAATCTGACCGGGCGCGACCACCTCGCCCCGGGTTGTCACGGCCAGGCCCTTGACCCGGCCCGAGGTTGGCGCGGCAATGGTCAGCCGGGCGACCCGGTCCTCGAGCCGGGCGACCTGTTCCCTGACTTCGGCAAGCTCGCTGGTGACCCGGCCCATCTCGGTGAGCGCGTCGTTGGAAAGCTGCTCTTCGAGCTCGACGATCCTGCCTTTCGCCTCCAGACGAGCCGCGCCGTTTTGCGCGATTTCGGTCATGATCGCCGCGAGATCGCGCTCGGCCCTGCTCAGGCCGCGCTCGGTCTCCAGGTAGATCACCCTGGAGTTCAGCCCCTTGTCGAGCAGCGCCTTGCGCAGGTCGAGTTCCTCGCGCATCAGCGCGACCTGGCGTTCGAGCGCCGTCCGCTGGGCCTTGAGCCCTTCGGCCTCTTCTTCACGCTGCGCGATCTGCGCGCGGATCACGTCGACCTGCGCGGTGCGCGAGCGCATCTGCGTGCGCAGGATCGCCTGCTGATCCGCGACCAGTTCGCCGTAGCCTTCTTCGAAGACCGCGAAATCGAAATCCTCGCCGAGCGCGAATTGCCTGAGCCGGCCGGCCTGCAATGCGAGCGCCGCTCGCCGCGCCTTGAGCGAGTCGAGCTCGGCCCTCGACGCGGTGCCGTCGAGCAGGATCAAAGTGTCGCCGGCGGCCACTTCCTGGCCTTCCGCGACGCGAACCTCGGCAACGATGCCGCCTTCGAGATGCTGAACCGGCTGGACGAAATTGACCGGCAGGATTTCGCCTTGCGCCGTGGTTTTCTCGTCGACCATGCTGTAGCCGGCCCAGACGAAAAAGCCGATAAACAGGGCGCAGGCAATGCTGATCGTCGCATAGACCACCTTGGGCGCCGCGGTCTCTTCGAGCACCACCGAGCGGGCGAGGAAATCCGCATGCCGGTTTTCCGCGAGCTGACGCATCTCGCGTTCGGTGACGGCGGTTGCGAGCTCCTGAAGGCGCGCGATCAATGCCCGGCCGGCCGAAATCTGGGGTTGCTTTTTGCTCATAACGCGCCTCCGGGAAGCTTGGAGAGCACCTCCTCCGGCGGTCCCGCGGCGATCTGAACGCCGGAATCGAAGACCAGGATGCGGTCGGCGAGGCGCATGTGACTCGGCCGATGGCTGACCATGATGGCGGTGGCGTTGCCTTTGAGGCTTTTTAGCATCTCGACGAAGTAGGCATCGCCGGCTTCGTCGAGATTCTGCGCAGGCTCGTCGAGCAGCAGCACCGGCGCCTTTTTGACATAGGCGCGGGCCAGTATCAGCCGCTGCCTGAAGCCTGAGTTGAGCCGCTGCATGCTCTGGTCGCCCAGCCGGGTGTGCAGGCCCTCGGGCAGGGCATCGACGTCCTCCAGGGCGCCGGCCATCGCGCACGCCTCGCGCAGCGCCTCTTCGCTCGCGGTCGGTTCGGCGAGGCGGAGGTTCTGCGCGACGGTGCCGTGAAACAACTTGCTCTCCTGCGGCACATAGGCAACCGCCTGGCGCAATTCGAAGGGGTTGATCTGCCGGATATCGAGGCCGTCGACGCTGACCTGGCCCGCCTGCGGGCGATAGAGCCCGGCCACCAGGCTGAGGATCGTGCTCTTGCCGGCGCCGTTGGGGCCGACGAGGACGATGAGCTCGCCCGGCTTGATGTCGAAGGTGGCGCCGAGGAGCGCCGGCTCGTCCTCGGAATTGTAGCGGAAGCTGACACGCGAAAAGGAAATCGCCCCGGCGAAGCGCCGCTCGACCTTATAATCCTCGCGGCGGTCTTCCTCGATCGGCATGCGCATCAGCTGGTTGATCTGCTTGATGCTGATCTTGATTTGCTCGAAGCGGGTCAGGGTCAGAAACAGGTTCTGGATCGGCGACAGCACGCGCCAGACCAGGATCATGGTGGCGATCAGCGCACCGACGGTCATGGCGCCGTCGAGCACACGCAGAACCCCGAGAGCGACCGTGGCGGCGCCGGCGGCCAGCATGGTCGCCTGGCCGAGGGTCTGAAACAGGAAGGAAATCTGGCTGGTGCGGAAGTGGGAGAACGCCGTATTGGCCGAAATCTCGCGATAGCGCTCGAGCCAGACGTCCTCGGCGCCCGTCTCCTTGATCGAACGCAGATTGGTGATGGTTTCCACCAGAAAGCCGTGCTGTCTGGCGCGGTGTTTCGAGGAAACCGAGATCGACCGTTTGAGCGCGGGCCCGAGCAACACCGCCATCAGCGCGAAGACGCCCATCATCACCACCGGCACCAGCGCCAGCGGACCGCCGAGGATGACGATCACGGCGAGGAACAGAACGAGGAACGGCAGCTCCAGCACCAAATTGACCAGGGGTCCGGTGAACAGCTCGCGCACCGATTCGAATTCGCGAAGCCTGGCGACCTGGGCGCCGACCGGTGCGGACTCCGTCAAGGACGCGCTGAAGGAGAGGATCCTGGCGAGCGATTCATTGGCGACGATATTCTCGATCCGCCCGCCCATAAAGGCGACGGCGCGGGCCCGGACCGCGCGCAGTCCTGCTTCGGCGGCCAGCGCGATGGCAAGGCCGATGACCAGATAGGCGAGCACGTCGGGCGACTGCGACGGGATCACCTGGTCGTAAAGCGTCATGATGAAGATCGGGACGGCCAGCGCCAGCAGATTGAGAATGAAGGTCGTGGCGAGAAGCTGGGCAATGGTGCCACGAAAGCGCCGCAGAAGCTGTCCCATCCAATTCTGCTGCCGGGCGTCGATCTCTTCCTGCGCGCGGTCCTCATGGGCGATCAGATAGACTGTGCCCTTCAGGTCGACGCAGTCGAAGGTGCGTTCCTGCTGCTCGGTGGGATCAAAGGCGCCCACCGTACTCTCGGATTTTTTGAGGAGCGTCAGAACCCGGCCGTCGTCGGCGACCAGGAGACAGGGCAAAAGCCGGGGATCGAGATTGGCGACATGCTCGCGCCGGCCGACGGTCTTGTAGCCGAGCCGGGCCAGAACATTGCGGAAATCAGCCAGCCCAAGCGTGTTGGCGAAATGCGGCAACGCCTCGGCGACATGGCGCAGGTTGCCGCGCCAGCCGAGCGCTTTCAGGAGCGGCATCAGGCAGGAGGCGAAATCCGAATGGGCCTCGAAGGCGCCGAAGCGGCCTTCGCGCAGCGCCTTGGCCAGCTGGTCGCTGGATGCGGCGGTCAGCCGCGGCGCGACGGCATTCGCGCTGGTGCGGCTCATGCGGACACCTGCGATTGCTTGACGTCAGCGGGCGCGGCGAGCACGAGCGGTGCGAGCCTGCCGTCGGCGAGGGTGAAACGGCGGTCGGCCATGGCCAAGAGCGAAGGCCGGTAGCTGATCAGCAGGATCGTTGCCTTGCCTTTGTAATCGGCAAGCAGTTGCTTGAGCCGCGTGTCGCTGTTGTTGTCGAGCACCGAATTGGCTTCGTCGAACAGGATCAGCTTGCGATTGCCGAGGAGCGCGCGGACGATGGCGATGCGCTGCGCCACGCCGGCGGGCAGATTGCAGGCGGCCGCGGCGCCGATTTTGGTATCGTAACCGTCGGGCATCCGCGCCATGGCCTCGTCCAGGCCGAGCCGGGCGGCGAGATCGAGCGCCGCCTCGAGCTTCTCGTCGCCGCCAAACATCATCATGTTTTCCAGCACCGTGCCTTCGAACAGGGCCGGGCGCTGGGGCAGATAGGCGATCGCGCGCCGCAGGCTGTCGCTGGAGCAATCGTCGATGGGCCGGCCATCGATCCAGATCCGTCCCGAGCTTGGCCGGAGCCCGCCCATCAGGAGCCAGAGGAGCGTGGTCTTGCCCGTGCCGTTGCCGCCGCGAATGCCGATCATCTCACCGGGTTCGATCACCAGGCTGATATCGTCGAGCACTGGCGGCTGATCCTCGGCGAAGGCGAACGATACGGCCTCGAGCCGGATTTCCGGTGGCTCGGCCGGGCTCTCGATGTCGTCACCCGTCTCGGGCTCGAGCGCCGCCAGCTCGCCGAGCCGCTCCTCGGCGATGCGGATGGACTGAAAGCGGGTCCAAAGCCCCAGCGCCCGAAGCAGTGGCTGCACGGTGCGCCCGGCCAGCATGGTGCAGGCGACGAGTCCACCGACAGACAGATTGCCGGCGATGATGAACAGAGAGCCGATGGCGGCAACCAGCGCCATGGTGATCTGCGAAAACGAGCTGCCCATGCCCTGCGCCAGGCTGGAGAGATAGATCGTCCGATACCCCGCCTCGCCGGCGTTGGCGACGAGACGCTCGTGCCGCCGGTCAAACAGCCGCTCCATCGCCAGTGCCTTCAACGTATGGATGCCCGACAGCACCTCGATGATGAAGTTGTAGCGCCGGTCGTCCCACAGCGACCGGTTGGCGAGCGCGGCTCTGAGGCGCAGGCCGATCACCGCGGCAAACAGCCCAAAGACCGCCAGCAGCGCCAGCGGCACAAACACCAGGGCGCCGCCGATATAGGCCAGCAACCCCAGGAACAGAACGACGAAGGGAAGATCGACCAGGGCCAGGCTCGCCTGGCTCGCATAAAAATCGCGCACCGGCCCGATGGCCGCCAGGCGGTCGAGATGGACCCCGGCGGCGTCCTTTTCCACCGACGTCAGCCGGGCACGCAACAGCCGGTAGAGCCCTGTGACGCCGGCCTCATGCTCGAAACGGGCGCCGGTCCAGCCGGCAAGGTAGGACCGCGCCGTCTTCAAAAGAATGTCGAGCACCAGCACCACGGCGAGCCCGGCGATCAGGAGCGACAAAGTGCTCAGCGCGGCATTGGGGATGATGCGGTCATAGACCTGCAGGATCACCAGGGGCAGCGCGATAGCGGTCAGGTTGACGCCGAGCGACGCGAAGAGAATATCGGTGCGAAACAGCGGCAGGCTCTGCCGCCGGGCGACCCGATCCTCGTCCGCCCCGACGGCGCGCCTCTGATGGAGGTCTGGCTCAGCGCTGACAGAATGATCCAACCGCACCCCCTGTGGTCCCGATTTCATTGTGAGCATCTCTGATTTCCGGCCAGTTTTAGTCAGGACACCTTGAACAATCGTTAATGATTAAGCCCCGGTAAGCCTAACGTTCGGTCAATTCTGATACCCACGAGTCGAGGCTATGCGGACGCTGGTGTATCCAGCGTTAAGCGGCCTTAACCACGCCTCTAAACTGAACTTTCAGCATTCGCGACGAAGCTGTTTCTTGCCACGGTCCCGGCCACGAACGGTCGGGGCTGCGGTGTGTGTTGAGTCCGGGCAAAAGGCTAGGGGAAGCCAAATGGCAGAAGACAGCCAGAACGGCGGCGGGAAAGATCAGCAGCAACCTCCGAAATCCTCTGATCAGAGGGCGGATGACCCCAACCTTTGGGTTGAGCGGAATCCCAGGAATCCGGAGGAAAGGGTCGAGCTCACCGAGGCGATCAATGCGGAGGCCAGCGACGACGCGTCGTTGAGCAATCTGCATTACGGATCGGGTGCTCCGGACCGCGATCCCATCGGTGCCGGCGAAGCCGGGGGGCCCCAGCCGGGCGATGTGGATCCGGTTCCGGACCGTGAGGGGGCGATACCGTCGCGCCCGGCCGAACCCGGCCCGGAAACGACCCCCGTCGGGCTTTCCGATCCGCTTTCCGCAACACCGGCGCCGCCACTTGGCGATACCGACCCGCCCGCTGCGGTCGCGCGCGGGGGTGGGCGCTCGATCACCGGCCGCGTCGGGGCCGATTTCGTTCCGGGCGCCGGCGATGCGCCTGAGCCGGCGGGCGACTTTGTCGGGGCGCCGGCCGGTCTGACGGCGCCCCCCGCCGAGACCGCCGACGCCGACCCGGACACGGCCCTGCCTGCCGGAACCGGCGATGTGGAGATCACCCTGGCCGCTCTGCCCGTGAGCGTCGCCGAAGACGAGGCGGTACCATTGTTGATTCTGGTCGATTCCACCGGCGATGCGTCGGCGCTGGTCGTTCGTATCGACGGGGTGCCGGCCGGCGCCCGCCTGTCGGCCGGCGAACCGGTGGGCGACGGCGTCTGGCAGCTCTCGCCCGATCAGCTGCCGGGCCTTGAAATGACAATGCCGGCGCATTTTTCCGGTGAATTGGCGCTCGCGGTCGACGTGCTGGGCCCGGATGCCGGCGACGGCGGCCCCGAGACGTTGGCTGGCACCAGCCTCGACGTCGCCATCGCGGCCGTCGCCGACAAGCCGCTCCTCGACTACCGCGCCGAGGAGACCGGCGAGGGCACGCTGGCGCTCGAGATCGACGCTGCGCTGGTCGATACCGACGGGTCGGAATCGCTCGCCCTGTTCCTCGACCGCCTGCCCGAGGGCGCCGTCGTCAGCGACGGTGGTCGGGAAGCGGTATTCGGCGCAGACGGCGCGCTGCCGCTCGAAGGCTGGGAGCTGGATGCGCTGACGATAGCGCCACCGGCGGGGGTTACCGAGCTCGAGTTCGAGATCCGTGCGGAAGCCACCGAACAGGCCGGCGGCCCTTCGGCGGTCACCCTGGCAGCCGTCGAGGCGGAGGTGCCGCCGCGCCAGCCTGTGGTCAGCATTGCGGCCGCCGACCGGTCCGCCGCCAATGCGGCCATCGAGGGCGATTCCGGGCGCACGGCGGTGGACTATGTGATCTCGCTCGACCAGCCGGCCGGCCAGGACATCTACGTGCAGTACCGCACCGTCGACGGCAGCGCGAAGGGTGTGTGGAGCGAGGAGCCGGGAGCTGACCTGCTGATCGCGCGCGCTGGTGGGCCCGGCGACTTCTATGCGGTGACCGGCTGGGTCATGATTCCGGCCGGAGAAACCGAAGCGGTCATCACCGCCTATGTCGCCGGCGACAACCGCACCGAAGAGAACGAGGCGTTCCGTGCCGAGCTGCTCGATGCGCGCGCCGCGCCCGATGAGGACGGCGAGCGCTTCGGCATCATCGACGTCGATCATGCCATGGTGGTGACGACCATCATGGACGATGACCGCGCGGCGGCGCCGGACCTGAATGCGGCCGATGCGACCGGCGCGGAAGACACGGCTATCCCGCTCGATATTTCCGCCTCGGTCACCGATGCGGGCGACGCGCTCAGCCTGATTTCCGTCGGTGGCCTGCCCGAGGGCACGGTCCTGAGCGACGGCGCCAATAGCTTTACCGCGTCCGTGGACGCGACCGCAGTCGACATCACCGGCTGGGACCTGAAAGCGCTCACCATTACCCCGCCGCCGGATGCGAATGGTACCTTCGAGCTCTCTATTACCGCCCAGGCACAAGACGGCTCGGACGTGGCGATGAGCGAAGAGAGCATCGCCGTGACGGTCACCGGGACCAATGACGGGCCGGTCGCGAATGCCGGCACCGATACCGCCACCGAGGACGGCGGCGCGGTCGCCGGAACCTTGTCGTCGAGCGACGTGGATGGTGATGATCTTACCTTCTCGCTGGTGACCCCGCCGGCGGAGGGATCGGTGACCGTGAATGCCGATGGCACCTACTCCTTCGACCCCGGGTCGGACTTCCAGGATCTCGGCGTCGGTGAGACGCGGGATGTCAGCTTCACCTACGAGGTCGACGACGGCGAGGGCGGGACGGCCCAGGCGTCCGTCACCGTCACCGTGACCGGGACCAACGATGGCCCGGTGGCGGATGCGGGGACCGATACCGCCACCGAGGACGGCGGCGCCGTGGCCGGCACGCTCTCTTCCTCGGATGTCGACGGCGACAGCCTCACCTACAGTCTGGTGACGCCGCCGGCGGAGGGGTCGGTGACGGTGAACGCGGACGGGACCTATTCCTTCGACCCGGGCGCGGACTTCCAGGACCTCGGCGTCGGTGAGACGCGGGATGTCAGCTTCACCTACGAGGTCGACGACGGCGAGGGCGGGACGGCCCAGGCATCCGTCACCGTCACCGTGACCGGGACCAACGATGGCCCGGTGGCGGATGCGGGCACCGATACCGCCACCGAGGACGGC
>JAKSBY010000666.1 GCA_022360855.1 Sphingomonadales bacterium
CAGAGCAGGCGTTTGGAACAGGCGGCGGCCAGCCTCGGCGCCGGCGCCCTGAAGATCTTCTTCCGCCTCGCGCTGCCCCAGGCACTGCCCGGCGTCATCACCGGCGCCATCCTCGGCTTTGCGCGCGCCCTCGGGGAGTTCGGCGCCACGATCACCTTCGTCTCGAACATTCCGGGACTGACCCAGACCCTGCCGCTGGCGCTCTACACGGCGACGCAAAGCCCGGGCGGCGAAGACACGGCCTTCCGGCTGATGCTGATTTCCCTCGGCCTCGCCATTCTCGCCCTAGCGCTTTCCGAGATCATCGTCCGCCGCACCATGCGCGCCGAAGGGGAACGGTCATGACGGCCCCGGCGCTCGACGTCGCGATTGCCGCGCACACCGGCGGCTTCGATCTCGACGTTTCCTTCACAGCCGAGACGGGTGTGACCGCCATCCTCGGGCCCTCGGGCGCCGGCAAGACCACGCTGCTCGATCTCATCGCCGGATTTGCCAGGCCCGAGGCCGGCCAAATCTCGGTCAACGGGACACCCCTGTTCGACGCGAGCCGGAATATCTGCCTGCCGGCCCGGCGCCGACGTGTCGGCTACGTGTTTCAGGACGCGCAGCTTTTCCCGCATATGCGCGTGGCCAAGAACCTGACATTTGGCCTCAGTCCGGAGATCGGCGCGGAAGACCGGGCGGAGATCGTCGGCCTGCTCGCCATCGAGGAGCTGATGCAGCGCTGGCCAAACAGCCTCTCGGGCGGCGAACGTCAGCGGGTGGCCATTGCGCGGGCCTTGTTTTCGGCGCCCCGGCTCCTGCTCCTCGACGAGCCGCTCGCCAATCTCCATCCCGGCCAGCGGGAGCGGCTGATTCCCTATATCGAGCGTATCAAAGAGCGCTCGCGGACCCCGCTTCTCTACGTTACGCACCAGCTCGAGGAAGCGCTGCGCATGGCCGACCGCGCGGTGCTGATGGCCGACGGCCGCATCGCCGCGGCCGGCGCGCTCGAAGAGGTATTCGCGCATCCGGCCATGGATGCCTTTGCCGGCGAACACGATGCCGGCGTGGTGGTACGCGGCACGGTGCGCGAAAAGCAGCACGGCGTGAGCGCCGTTTCGGTGCCGGGCGGACGCTTCGTGACCACCGAACGCGGCCTCACGCTCGGCCAGGAAGTGCGGCTGCGCATCCTCTCCCGCGATGTCGCCCTGGCGCTGGCGCGGCCCGAGGCGACCAGCCTGCTCAATATCCTGAAATGCCGCATCGCCGCGATCACGTCGGTTTCGGACCGCGAGGTGCTGGTATCCCTGGAGCTTGCGGATCGCGCGACCGAAAAGACGCCCGCCCGCATTGCCGCGCGCATTACGCGGCACTCCGCCGCGCGTCTTACGCTTGCGGAGGGTCTGGAGGTCTACGCCATGGTCAAGGCGGTCGCGGTCAGCCGCGGCTGGGCTTCCTAATCCTGGGGAGCCGCGGAGCCGATTTCGTGCTCGCCTACGCCTTCGGGGATCTCGACGCTGCGGTCGCCGAAGAACCGCACGGCAACGGTGATGACCACGGCGCAAACTGCCGACAACAGGACCACGCCCATCAGGTGCTGACGCAGCTCGGCGCCGCGCCGGCCCTTGATGATCCGACCGATCAGCAAGCCGGCGGCAATGACCACCAAGCTCACGAAGAAAACCGTAATCTCGAAGCGACTCATACGCCCTAACAGACCATGGCGGTCGGGTTGTGGCAAGCCCGGCGGGCTGCGCGCGTCAGCGGAGACGGCAAGGTCTTTTTAACCACGCTCCCAAAGCGGTTCTTAACCAGCTTTGTCTAGGCTGGCCGCAGGGACAGAGTCAGCGCCATGAACATCGTCGAAGAATCAGCGAACGGCTACACCGTCGAGTGCTCCTGCGGGGCGCATATCCACGCGCTCAAATCCTGGGGCGTGGTCGAATGCGCGTCCTGCGGCCGCCAGCGCGACCCGCGACGCCTGAAGCACAAATGGGCGCGCGCCAACGATCCCACCACGCCCAACGACTGCCAGGCGCTCTAAGCAATTTTTTCGCCGGAATTCCGCCACACGACCGTATCACTCTTCATCGTCTGAAGGGAGAGCGGACATGCGCGTCATATCCCGGCCGGTTTTCGTCGGCCTCGGTCTATTGACTATTGCTCTAACGATCACGGCCTGTACGCAGAGCCGGCGGCCGCCGGGCGGCCAACGGGCGGAGCGGCCCGCCGCAATGGATGCGGACACGCTCTTTATGCGCGCCAACAGCCTCTATGCACGAGGAAACTGCCGGGAGGCCGAGCCCCTCTACTATCTGCTCGGCGCGCGCGGCCGGGGCTTTGAATTGGCGCAGCTCCGGCTCGGCCTTTGTCTGACGCAGGGCCGCGAACCCAGCGCCGTCGATACGCGTTATCTCGAAGGGCTCGTCTGGATTCGCCGCGCCGCCGAGGCCAACTGGACGGAGGCGCAAGGCGTGCTTGCCGCGCTCTATCTCGAGGGGGCGCCCGAGTTGAGCGACCCGGCCGAGGCCGCCATGTGGCTGACGCTCTATCAAAGCCGGCCGGGGCTCAAGCCCATCGGTTTCGCGCCCCTGGACGAAGACGAGATTGCGCGCCTGCAGGCAATGATCGGCGGCGACGCCAGGGCCGAGGGCGCCAGGCGGGCCGCCGCATGGCAGCCAAGCTACTGGGCGCCGCCACGCATGCCGGGTGCCCGCGGCACAGAGGACGCACAGGAATATGAGGAGGATATCCGCCCTCCAGGCCCCGACGATAGAGACCGCGGCCGCCGGCCGAGAACAGCGGAGCTGGAAGACAGCTCGGCCCGGCTCGGCTCCTGACTATTTTGGCGCGTCGGGCTGGACCTCGGGCACGGCGTCGGCAAAGGCATCCAAGGCCTGCAGGCGGGCATCGACCTCTACAAGCCGCGGATAAGGTGTGAGGTCGGTCTCGAAACGGCGGGCGTTATAGACCTGCGGCACCAGGAGCACATCGGCCAGCGTCACCGTCTCCCCGAAGCAATAGCCATCAGGTGTGCCATATTGCGCGACGAGCTGCTCCAGCGCTTCGAATCCGCGGGCGATCCAGCGGCGATACCAAATGTCGACCGCCTCCTGATCGGCACCAAGCGGATCCTTGAGGTATTTGAGTATCCGCAGATTATTGAGCGGGTGGATATCGCAGGCGATCAGCCCGACCATGGCGCGCACGCGGGCGCGGTCGACGGCGCCGGCCGGCAGCAATGGCGGCTCGGGGTGAGTCTCTTCGAGATATTCGAGCAGGGCCACCGACTGCGCGAGCGTCTCGCCGCCCTCGATTTCCAGCGCCGGCACCAGACCTTGCACATTGACCGCCAGATAGTCGCTCCCGCGCTGCTCGCCAGCGGCGAGATTGACGGAGACGGGCTGCCAGTCGATGCCTTTCAGGTTGAGCGCGATTCTGAGCCGATAGGCGGCGGAGGAGCGGAAATAGGTATAAAGCCGCATTTGCCCCGTATCCGGCATCACGCGGCCCGGCCTTCACGCCGCGCCAGCAGACTGTCGACCAGCGCGTAGCTCTTCAGATTGTCGGCGTCGATGGGGCCGTCGGCGAAGGGCAACGGGATTACCTGGATCTTGATCCCGAAGCGTTTGCCGACCCCGGCCCCGATATCGGCCAGGCTGACCCAACCCATCTTGTAGGCGATCAACGCCCACAGGCCGAACGCCTTCAGCACCCGGAAGGGCTTGATGCGGAACTGACCGCCGGTCTTCATCACCTTGGCGACGTTCACCGCCTCGGGCCGCGTAATGGCGTACAGATTACAGTTCGAAAAGTCGCCGTCGCGGAGCTTGTGGTAGGACGCCGAGGCCGCCTCCTCCGGATAGGTTTCGGCGACCGCCTCGCGCGGCGTCATCGCCACCGCCACGTCGACGCCCGATGCCGTCACCTCTTCAGCGAAGTAGTCGATCAGCTCGGGCGTATGCAGCGCGTTGTCGGCCGTCGTGAAGATGATCGGATGGCCTTCCGGCCCGGCATAGTCGGACGCCATGACCACGCTCTCGAACAGGTTAGCGCCGCTGGCCACGGTCTCGATCTCGCCCGACGCGCGCAACGCGGCGAGCGCCGGCACTTGGTCGACCACCGCCGGGTCCTCAACCGAAACCACAATGCGGCCGACCGCATCCGCCCGCCGCAGGCAGTCCACCACGCGTTGAAGCATGGGAATGCCGTTGGCCGGTGCCAGGCATTTATGGCTGACACCCGTCTTCTCAGCGATCGGATTGACGATTCCCGGTCTGTTCGCCGCCATTACGAGGGCGGTGTATTTGATTTGGCTCAAAGCCGACTCCCACCTGATATCCCCGCACCCATTCGATCGGGCGCGCGCTTAACATGGTGGTCGCAACATGGCAAATCAAGAAGGCGCGTTGAGGGCGATCTTTTCGTCCATGACACGCTCCCAGGCGAGCGCGCTGGAAATAATGGCGGCAAGATCGTCGAATCGGGGCTTCCAGTCGATTGTGGCGTGGAGCCGGCTGCAGTCGGAGACCAGCTCCGCCGGGTCTCCGGCGCGGCGGGCGGCGATTGAGCGGTTGACGGAACCGCCGGAAACCCGCTCCGTGGTATCGAGCACCTCGAGGACCGAGAATCCGTGGCCGTAGCCGCAATTGAGCGTCACCGACTCGCCGCCCGCCATCAGATGCTCCAGGAGCACGACATGGGCAGCGACGAGGTCGCTGACGTGAATATAGTCGCGCACGCCGGTGCCGTCCGGCGTCGCATAATCGTTGCCGAACACCTGGACGCCGGCGCGCTTGCCGGTGATCGCCTCGGCCGCGACCTTGATCAGATGCGTCGCCTCCGGCGTCGCCTGGCCGGTGCGCAGCTCCGCATCCGCGCCGGCGACATTGAAGTATCGCAGGGCACCGTATTTCAGGGGATGCGCGGCGGCAGTATCGCGGATCACCTGCTCGGTCATCAGCTTTGACCAGCCGTAGGGATTGATCGGCACCGTCGGGCTGTCTTCGCGCACCGGCAGTTCGGTTGGCGTGCCGTAGACCGCCGCGGTCGACGAGAAGATGAAATTCGCGACGCCGAGCGCGACGCAGGCTTCGAGCAGTATGCAGCTCGCCGCCGTGTTATTGCGGTAGTATTTGATCGGGTTCTCGACCGATTCAGGCACGACAATACTGCCGGCGAAATGCATGACCGAGCCGATATCGTATTGCTTGAGAACGCCCTCGACCTGCGTGTAGTCCTGAACCTGCCCCTGGTGGAACTCCGCCTCATCGGGAACAAGCTCACGACGGCCGGTGGACAGGTCGTCCAGCACGACCACCCGAAACCCGGCGTCCAACAGCGCAAAGGCGGCGTGGCTGCCGATATAGCCGGCGCCGCCGGTGACCAGAACCGTTTTTGCATCCGTCATGCCGCTCCCCCTCAGCCAGGTGATCCGGCCAAGATAGTTTTTCCGGCGGCTAAGACAATCCCCAATCCCGTCTAAGCGGAATTGAGCGCGGCGAAGTTGATCTCCGCGAGGTCTTTGACCACGAGATCGGCGCCGGCGAGGTCTTGGGGATGCTCGCCGCGGTCGATGCCGACGCAGAAGAAGCCGCCCGCCTTGGCCGCTTCGATGCCGGCCTTGGCATCCTCGAAGACGACGCATTGCGCCGTGCCGAGGCCGAGTTCCTCGGCGGCGGTGAGGAATATCTCCGGGTGCGGCTTGCCGTGGGTCAGGTCGCCGCCATTGACCACCGCCGAGACCGCGTCCATGAGGCCGATCTTGTCCAGAATGACGCGGACATTGCGGCTCGAGGACGCGACCGCCACTTTGACGCCCCTGGCCGCGAGATCGCGCACCAGATCGATCGAGGATGGGAACGCGGTGAGCCGGCCTTGCTCGATGAGATCGAGATAGATGGTCTGCTTCAGGACTGCAGCCTCGGCGATGGTCTCGGCGCTCGCGTCGGTCATGATGGCCCGCGCGCCGTCCTCGCGCTTGCGGCCGTCGACCTTTTCCTTATAGGCGCGGTGATCGAAGGCGTAGCCGTAATGGTCGAACATGCGCTGCCACGCCTCGAAATGGAGCGGGACCGTATCGACGAGCACGCCGTCGAGATCGAAAATGGCGCCAACAAAGCTCATGGCGGAACACTCGACTAATCCGGGATGGGAACGCTGACGGCCGAGCCTCCGGTAAGCGTCTCCGGCTGGCCAAAAACAAGAATCTCTTCCTTCATTTCAGCGTCTGCCGCAAGCATAAATTCGACCGAGCCGCGATAGACCCTGACCTGAAGCACCTTGCCGCGCCAGTGCAGCTTGAAGGCCAGCTCGCTCCAGCCTTCCGGCAGCCAGGGCTTGAAGGTCATCCGGCCGTCCTTAACGCGGAAGCCGCCGAAGCCGAAGACGAGGGCCTGCCAGGTGCCGCCGGCGGATGCCGCGTGGATACCGTCCTGGGTGTTGCCCTGATTGTCGGCGAGATCGACGAAGGCGGAACGGTTGAAATAGGTCAGCGCCTTGGCCGGGTCGCCGACCTCGATACCCATGATCGCGTGGATCGCCGGGCTGAGCGAGGATTTATGCAGGGTGCGGGGCTCGTAGAAGGCGTAGTTGGCGCGCTTGGTCTCGTCATCGAAGGCATCGGGCAGCACGTACAGAAGCATGATCACGTCGGGCTGCTTGACGAGCATGGTGTCGTTCATGTTGAAATGATCGTAGCCCGCCGGATAGCGTGGCATATCGTTCTCGTCCCACTCGGTGACCGGCACGTCCTCACGCGCGAAATAGCCCGAGAACTGCTCGATGAGATGCTGTTTGCGATCGATCGGGATGTGGATGGCATCGGCCATCTCCCGCCAGTGCGCGACTTCGTCCTGCTTGGGCAGGGCCTCCGAGGCTCCCTCCGCCTTCAGCCGCTCATAGACCGCGACGGTCTCGAGCAAGTGCCAACGCGCCATGCAGTTGGTGAAGGTGTTGTTATCGACATGCTCGTGGAACTCGTCGGGGCCGATGACCCGGGTCAGTTCGTAGCGATCCTCCGCCGCGTTGTGTTCGAGCCGGCTGGCCCAAAAGCGGCTCGTCTCGAACAGGATCTCGGCGCCGTAGTCGCGCATGAAGTCCCAGTCGCCGGTCGCCGTCACATAGGTCAGGATGCCGTAGGCGACGTCGGCGGTGACGTGGATCTCCTCCTCGCCCGTCCAGATGCGGTTCTTGCCGTCGGCGGTCCATTTCGGCGTGGTCTCGAGCCCCGTATCTGCCGATTCCCACGCGTATTGCGCGCCGGCAAAGCCGTTCGCTTTCGCATTCGTCCTGGCGCCGTCCAAAGTGTGATAGCGGTAGAGCAAGAGCGCCTTGGCGGTCTCGGGCTGCGTGTAGATGTAGAAGGGCAGCATGAAGATCTCGGTGTCCCAGAACACGTGGCCCTTATAGCCTTCGCCGGACAGGCTCTTGGCGCCGATATTGGCTCGCGGGTCCTCGGGGTTGGCGGCGATCAGCAGATGGTAGATGTTGAAGCGCGCGGCACGGGTCGCCGCGCTGTCGCCTTCCACAGTGACGTCGCAGGCGTCCCAGGCCGCGTGCCAGGCTTCGGCGTTGGCGGCAAGCAGGTCCTCGAAGCCCTGCCCCGCCGTCTGTTGGCAGCGGGTCCTGAGATCGCCGGCCGCCACATCGCGCGAGGTGAAGATGGCGACGGTCTTGTCGAGGGTAACGGGCACCCCCTCCCCGGCCTGGAGCGTGACTGACTCTGCGACGCGCTCGTAGTCACGGCGTCGGGAACGGACGGCACCCACCGGTGTGGCGAGCCGAGCCCCATAGCCGAGCCTGTGGCCCGTATCGAGGGTTTCCATCTCCAGGTAGATGCCGCCACCGGAGATATCCGCATCCACCTCGCCCATATGCCGGCTCTTGGCCCATTTCTGCCACTTCACTTCCGCGTGGAAGCTTGGGTGATCAGTATAGACCGGCAGCCGGTCGAGATTGCGCCGCAGGCCGTTGAGCGCGCTCTCGACCACCACCTCCGAAGAATGGTTCTCGGCCATGATCCGCAGCCGGATGGCGCATAGGTGGCGGTCGGCGAGGCTGGCGAAGCGCAGGCTCTCGAGCCGCGTGCGGCGGCCCTCGGAATCTTCGAACAGGGTCGTGCGATAAAGCACGCCCTGTCGGAGATCGAGCGCCCGGCGGTACTCCACCACCATGCAGGTTTGAACATCCAACCGCGTGCCCGCGACCCAGACCGCGAGCGGCAGCCAGTCAGGCGCGTTGACCTGATCGATCACCGTGGAGTCGTTATGGTCGTAGACGCCCGCCAGATAGGTGCCGGAAAGCTCGCCACGGTGCCCCTCCTCCAAGGTGCCCCGGGTGCCGAGATAGCCGTTGCCGACGGTAAAGATAGTCTCGTGGAAATTGGCCTTATCGGGATCGAAGCCGGTCTCTTCGATCAGCCAATCGCCCCCATTGAGGATATCGCTCAAAGCCACCCGCGTCTCCCGGAGGTCTTCCAAAACATCATGCGTGGAGGTTGATCCATACCCAGACCGTCACCCGCCGACTTGATCGGCGGGTCCACGAGGCCACCGTCGAGCCGTCAGCATTATGGATTCGCCGGTCAAGCCGGCGAATGACAGGTTAAACATCATCACATCCGCTGTTACGCGCCATACGCCTCGGCAATCTGGCGCTCGGTTGTCTTGAGGTCTTTGTAAATCGCAAGCTCCGTGCCGGTGCAGCGCTGGGCGCCCAGTGCATTGGCGTAGCGGCAGGCCTCGATGAAGTCGCCGGTCTTGAGATAGCCGAAGGCGAGCCCACCGGCAAAGGAGTCGCCGCAGCCCGTGGTATCGACTACGTGATCCACCGGCACCCGGGGCACGATCTCCTCATGCAGCCGACCGTCCGTATCGTTGAAGAAGACCGCCGAGCCGCCCTCGTCCAGGGTCACATAGACCGCCTTGACGCCCCGGCTCAGGCAATGCGCGGCAAAGGCCGGGAGCTGATCGGTCGGCAGCTCGCCCTTCTCACTGAGATCGTCGGGATCGTACTCCGCCTCGAACCAGCTGCAGCCGGCCTCTTCCAGGTTCATCTTCAGAATGTCGATATAGGGGAGCCAGAGATCGCGGTCGATCCACAGCTTGTGCAAACGCTCGCCTTTAAGCGTACACACATTGGTCGGGCCGTGGGCGTCGAAGACGATCACCCCGTTGCCGTGCTTCTTGAGGAAGCGCAGGGTCTCCAGCGACACTTCGAAATCAGTGATCGGCACGAACACATAGGCGTCGAAATCCAGCAGATCCGCCACATCCTCGATGGTGATCGGCGCCATGAAGCCGGTCTGCCGCTCCGACCGCCTGTTCTGATCTAGGTAGACCAGCGAAATCACGTCGCCCCGGTCCGCGGCGTCGGAGATATGGCCGGTCTCGATATTGGGGAACGGCGCCAGGAGCCTGGCGATCCTGGGCCGGTCAGCCTTGCGCACATGCGTCACCAGCACGATGCGGGAGTCGGGGCCGGCCAGGGTGGCCGCACCGACCGCGGTATAGAGAGCGCAGCCGTACTTCTCCACGACTTCCCCCTGATAGGTCGTGATGTGATCCCGCGGGACCGGCCCCAAGACCGCGATCTTGTAGCCACCGGCCATGGCTCCCTACTCGGCGGCCGGACAGGCGATGGCGGTCTCGTCATGCGACGCCAGGCGAATGTCCGAAAAACTCAAGGCGAAGCTTCCGGAGGTTTCGAGCGCGAACGGCGCCACCACGTTAGCCATGTCGGCGCCGG
>JAKSBY010000455.1 GCA_022360855.1 Sphingomonadales bacterium
CGAGTCGAAATGCTCGGCTTGTGAGGAATGATGAATGCGGTGCGACTGCGGTGTGACGAAAATGTACCGCAGCGGCCCAAATGTGCCGCGTATGTTGGAATGGTTGAGGCGGTCGTGCAGGCTGTGGAAGGCCAGATAGGCCAACACCAGACCGAAGGAATCCACAAGAATCAGCGCCGGCACGAGCTTTATGGTCTGAGCATTGAGCCAGTCCAGCGGATGGAGCCGGTAGTTTGTCAGCGGGTTCATCTCGGTCTGGGAGTGATGGACCCGGTGGAAGCGCCAGAAGAAAGGCACTTTGTGGCGGACGAGGTGATGCAGCCAGCCGAGGAAGTCCACGGCAAGATAACCCAGCAGGATGCCGATCCATCCGGGTACGCCATCCATAAGGATTCCCGGCGTGAAACCGGCGCCGTCGACCACCAGGAACCGCAAATAATCCCAATAGAGCGGCGCCACGAGCGCGATAAACGGCACCATCATCGCCAGATAGCCCGCGTCGACAAGTAAGCCCCGGCAAAACAACGGCTGGTCGCGGTCCGCGGGGATGAAGAACTGCAGGAGAAAAATGACGGCGCTGCCGGCGACAAGCCAATAATTGCCGAGATGCTCCAGCCAGACCCAATAGATCCGCTTTGCGACGTCGCTGACCGAAAGCTCAACTCCGGAACCCGCTGGCCACGCGGGGTGCGCGAGATAGAACAGAAAGCCCGCCAGTAATCCGGTCGCCGTCGCGGCGACGAACAGATTGAGCCAGTCGGCTGCGGAATTCGGTCCTGGCTTCATACCGGCTATTCTTGTAGCGACCTCTGCTGGACGTTTTCGGTAGGCCCCGGCAGGCCCACTCTCTCAAACGTCATGCAAGATTCGTGCCGTAGCCAAGAGTCTGCTTGTTTTCAATGTGTTATGGAATCGGCGCTCGCTGCGGGGCTCGATTACTGTAAAGAATCCCGACGCCAAATGAACGGATTTGGGGCTACTCCTGCCAGTTTTTCCGGATCAGCGCGGCCTCTTCCTCGGCGCCCAGCGCCGCGCCGTCGATCAGCGCGTTGAGATAGCGATCAAGCGCCGCCTCGGTACCACCCGTCGCCGGCGTATAGGTTCCGGTCGAACCGGATGATGCGGTGCCCGCGATGGCGATGGTCACGCGCCACGCGCCGTCCGTGCGGCAGGCGACGGCGCGTGTGGCCGCGTCCGGCGCGAAAATATCGAACTCACGGCAATATTGCCCGGACTGGGCCTTGAACGTCGCCACAGGTCGTACCGAAAGATCGTCATCGAGAGCGTGGTCCGTCGCGCTTACGCCGTCTTCCAGGACGTTGAACAAGGGTGAACCGTCGGCGACGGGGCCGGTCATCCGCAACGGCGAGGTGGCGGTGTCATC
>JAKSBY010000537.1 GCA_022360855.1 Sphingomonadales bacterium
TCATGGCCAACGCCATCCTGCTCCACGCCGACCGCCTCTACCGCCTCTATCACGGCCACGCGCCAAACTACGATTAGGCCAGGCCGTCATTGCGGGGCGCGTCAGCGACGTGGCACTCCCCTTAAGTACCAGGTACTTAAGGGGAGTCATTGCGAGTCGGCGCCGAAGCAATCTCGGGCCGACGGCGCCTCCGCCGAGGCCAGATCGCCGCGGCCCTCCGGGCCTCGCGATGATGGGAAAGGGGCGTCACCCCGCTCTGGCCCTCCCATAAAGGGGAGGGAATGACGGCAGCCGCTCAGGGGGTGAGGCGGCGGGCGAGTTGGGCGATTTGCAGCTCGACGCGCTTGACCTCGCGGATCACCGAGTTCTTCTGCATCTCGAGCCAGAACCAGATCTTGAGGAAGGCGACGGAAATGCCGGAATAGAGGAAGGCCGCGGCCCAGAAAATCTGGTCGCGGACCGCCGTCGCATCGAAGAAGCGAAACACGCTCCAGATGGCGATGCCGAGAAATGCGAAGATGAAGACTTGGCCGATGACGGTGAGCCACAACGGCCGGCCGCGGAAGACACTGGCCATCATCTCGGGCAGGGATTCCTGGGCGCCGAGCTTGTCGAAAAGCTCGGCGTCGTCTTCCGCCAGAGCTTCGCGGATCTTGCGATCGATATCCTTCATTGTTCGCTCCTTTCGATTGCCTTTCTCAAATATTCGCGGGCGTGGTAGAGCCGCGACTTCACGGTTCCTTGGGGAATGGCGAGCGCCTCGGCGATCTCGGCCACGCGCATCCCCTCAATGTAAAACAGGGTGAGCACCGCCCGGCGGTCGGCGTCGAGCGCGGTCAGCGCGCGGCGGATCAGCCGGATGTCGTCGTCGGCCTCGGATGTCGTTTGGGCGGCGGTCTCGGCGTCTTCCGCCGCCTGCTCGTTCAACCGCTGCAGCTTGGCCTGACGCCGGCCCCAGTCATGGGCCTTGTTGGTGACGATGCGGTAGGCCCAGGGCCGAAACCGCGCCGGATCGTCCAGCCGGCGGATGTTGCGGGAGATGGCGATCCACGCCTCCTGCACCACATCGCCGGCAGCGTCGGCATTGCGGGTGACGCGCCCGGCATGCCTGATCAGCGCGCCGTTGAGCAGCTCGAACAGGCCCGACAGGCCGTCCGCCTCGCCATCCTGTGCCTTGAGGACGAGAAACTCCTCATAGACCTGTTCCGCACGTCGTTGCATGGCCTCGCACCGCCGAATTCCTTTGGTTTCACCTTATCAGACGGCTTTGGCACCCGCCGGGTTCAAATTATCCGCACGGAACGGCGCGCCAGTGCGCTTATAGACTTTGACCCGTGCGGTGATATCCTGCGCTGCAAAGACATCCGGAGTAGGCCGAGAATTGAACATAAAGGGCTTTTTGGGCGAGCTGCGGCGGCGCAACGTGGTGCGCGTGGCCATTGCTTATGCGGCGATCGCCTGGCTTGTCATCCAGCTCGCGGATTTCCTGATCCCGGCCCTGCAGCTCCCCGAGTGGACCCATTCGCTCATTTTGCTCCTGATCGTCATCGGCGCGGTTCCCGCCCTGGTCTTCTCCTGGGCCTTCGAGCTCACGCCCGAGGGCCTGAAACGGACCGAAGAGGTCGATCCCGATCTCTCGGTCACCCACGGCACCGCGAAACGGCTGGATATCGTCACCCTTGCGGCGCTGGTGGTGGTCGCCGGCCTGATCTTTGCCGACCGCATGTTTCCCGGTACGGCACCGACGCCGGGCCCCGACAAGACGGCCATCGAGTCCGATCCGTCCATCGCCGTCCTGCCGTTTGCCGACCTCTCGGCCGAAGGCGACCAGGAATATTTCACCGACGGCATCTCCGAGGAAATTCTCAATAGTTTGGCCAAGATCCGCGCCCTGAAGGTCGCCGGCCGCACGTCTTCCTTCGCCTTCAAGGGCCGCAACGAGGATCTCCGAGTCATCGGCCAGACCTTGGGCGTCGGCCATATCCTCGAAGGCTCGGTCCGCAAGGCCGGCAATCGCGTGCGCATCACCGCGCAGCTCATCAAGGCCGAGGACGGTTTTCACATGTGGTCGGAAACCTACGACCGCGAGCTCGACGATATCTTCGCGGTGCAGGACGAGCTGGCCGTGGCGATCGTCGGCCAGCTCAGGGGGTCGCTTCTCGGCGCCGATCGGCCGGCGGCCACGCACCGGACCGACGTGGCGGTCTATGACCGCTATCTCGCGGCGCGCCATCTGATCAATCAACGCAGCAAAACCAGTTTGGAAGAGGCGCAGTCGATCCTGGAGGAGGTTGTCGCGCTCGATCCCGACTTCGCCACGGCGCATGCGGCGCTTGCCGAGACGTTTCTGCTGCTGCGCAAGGACGCGCAAAGCTATGGCGAACTCCCTATGGCCGAAGCCCACGCACGGGCGCGGCCCCTGGTCGAAAGAGCGCTCGAGCTCGATCCCGGGCTGGGCGAGGCTTATGCGGTTCTCGGGCTTTTGGAGATGGACGCCACCGGGCCCGAGCCGGCGATCCGGGCCTTGACCAGGGCGATCGAGCTGAATCCTTCGCTGCCGCAGGCGCATAACTGGCTCTATCTTGCGACCCAGAAGGCAGGGCGAACACGCGAGGCGATCAGGCATCTGGAAGACGCGGTCGCGGTCGATCCCTTGTGGCTGGCGGCAAACTCCAACCTGGCGGGCCAGTACCGCGACATCGGAGAGGATGAGAAGGCCTGGGAGGTGATCAACCGGCTCGAGCCGTTCTACAGCGACAACCCGTTCTTCCTGTCGTCGATCAAAGGCCAGGCCCTGGAAGATGACGGCCGGCTCGCCGAGGCAATCATGGCCTATCGCGCGGCGCGCGAGCTGGATCCGGAGACGGCGATCGTGACCGGCCGGCTGGCGAATGCCTACTATCAGATCGGCGCGCGCGAGAAGGTTCTGGAGTTGATGACGCCGGCGCTTCGCATCTTCGCGCCCTATGTGACGCGGGAATGGGAGGCGGCGTTGCCCGGCATCGAAAAAGCGCTCCGGGACGCCCCCTACGACATCCAGCTTGTGAACATCTATGTCGACGGTCTCCTCTATCTCAACCGGTGGTACGATGTGGTGGCCTTCTACGAACGCGAACTCAAGCCGGCTGGATTCGTCGCCAAGGCCATCACCGAGATGAACAATCCGCAACTGGCCATTGCCATTGCGCTGGCCCTCAAACTTACCGGCAGGAAGGACGAGAGCACGGCGCTGCTCGCCCGGGTGCGCGGGGCCCTGGCGGCCGAGGGCGGGGCAGGGCCTATCGACGACGATCTCGAATATCTGTGGGCCTCCGTCCATACGGTGGCGGGCGAGACGGACGCGGCGCTCGACAGCCTGGAGCGCGCCATCGACAAGGGATTCCGCACCTTCGATTGGACCTATGCGCCCGAATTCGCCCTGATCGGCGATCACCCGCGCCTTGCCGCGATCAAGGAACGCATGCTGCGCCTGGTCAACGAAGAGCGGGCAAAGCTCGATCTCGAGCCGCTGCGGAACTAAAGCGGTTTATGCGTTCGATTTGGTCGGTCATTGCGAGGCGTGCCAGCGCCGCGGCAATCCAGCAGTAAAATACGGTGACAGGTACCATATTTATCCAAATACGGTACCTGTCACCGTATTTCAAACGCCCCTAGATTGCTTCGCTGCGCTCTCAATGACGGCAAAATCTACGTCCCGCCGGAGCAGGCGTAGGCTTCCCTTACGCGGCCGCCTTCTGCGCGGCGTCTTCTTCCCGTCCGCTCTCGAGCAGCGCGGCGATGCCGTCATGGCCGTTGCGGCGCGCCTCGTCGAGCGGCGTGGTCGACCAGCGGTCGCGGCAGTCCGCGTCGGCGCCGTGGCGCAGGAGATAGGCGACGACGTCGGCCTGGCCCTCGGCGGCGGCGAGATGGAGCGGCGTCCTGCGATCGTAGTCGGCGGTGTTCAGGGGCACGCCCTGGGCGATCAGACGGCGAATCTCGGTCAGATCGCCGGTGCTGGCGGCCCAGATCAGCTCCGCCGCCTTGCCCGCCTCGCCGGCCTCCGCGCCGCCGGTCTCGGCGGGGGCCAGACCGGCCCGGTTGCGGCCCGCCTTGGCGCCGGCTTCTTTCAGCATGGTGGCGATATCTGCATGGCCGTTCGCCCGGGCGTCGTTGATCGGCGTTCCGCCCCAGCGGTCGCGCGGGCTTAAGGACACCGTGGCGTCCTGGCTGGCGTGGGCGATGATGAAGCGCACGACCTCGGACCGGCCCTCGGCGGCGGCAAGGTGCAGCGGCGTGCGCAGGTCGTAGTCCGCCGAAACCAAGGACGAGCCGGTCAGCAGGAGCTCCTGGATCGCGCCGAGATCGCCCTTGCTGGCGGCCCAGATCATCTCGTTGACCCGGCGCGCTTGCTGTTCGGCCCGGCTGATGCGCGGATCGGCCTTGGCCGAGGCGCCGGTCAGATTATCGAATTGATGGAAGTTGAAGGCCGCGACCAGGCGCCGGCAGAATTCGATGCCACGGACGCTGTTGCCGAGCGCGTCCAGCCGCGGCGAATAGGTGCAGAACCCCATCACGTTGGGGATCACCACCATGATCGCGCCGGAGACGCCGCTCTTGGCCGGCAGGCCGACATGGAAGGCGAATTCACCCGAATAGTCGTACATGCCGCAGGTCGACATCAGCGACAGGCAGCGCTGAACCGTCTCGGTCGCCAGCACGCGCTCGCCGGTCAGCGGGCAGATGCCGCCATTGGCCAGGGTGGCCGCGACGACGGACATCATCTCCGCGTTCAGCTCCACCGAGCAGCACTGGAAGTAGAACTCGAGGACGTCTTCCAGGTCCGCGCCTTCCGGGAAAGCGCCGGATTCGCGCATGAAATAGGCCAGCGCGTAATTGCGGTCTGCGGTCTCCCGCTCCGACAGATAGACCGGCGTCGAAAAGCGCGGCCGTTCGCCTCCGGCCAGGGCCGTCCAGCGGTCGACCACATAGTCGAAGCGGCGGCCCTTCCAGCCCCGCGGATCGGGGCTCTCCGCCGCCGCGCCCCGCATCGTCAGGCCGACCAGCGAGGAGCACATGATGGCGCCGGCGTTGATCAGCGGGTTGTGCGGCAGGTTGGTTTTGGACAGCGCCAGTTCGTTGAAGCTCGCGCCCGAGGGCTCGTGGCCGACATGGCGATGCACGACCTCCGCGCCGTGCTCCTCGAGCGCGAGACAGTATTGCACCGGCTTGCAGGTCGACTGCACGGTGAAGAAGGTCTCGGAATCGCCGTAAGCCGCCTGTTGGCCGTCGATGGTGCAGAGCGCCAGGCCGAACCGATCGGCTTCCGGCTCGGCGAGGTCGAGCTGCGGGATGTAATCGGCGGTCTCGCCGTCCCGGTTCTCTTTGACCTCGTCGAACAGATCGCCGATCCGGTTTGAGAACTCGGCGAAATCCGGGACCACCAGCCGGCCCTGCAGGACCCGCTCCAGCAACAGGATGTGGCGGCGGGTGGCCTGGAAAAAGGTCTCGGGCGAGAGGCTGATATCCTGGGGCTCGGGCTCGGCGGCGGGCTCATTGAGCTCGACCAGGCTTTCGCCGAACTTGCCCTCGGGCCCGGCGAGGCCCGCCTCTTTCAAGACCGCCTCGACGTCGCTGAGGTGGACGAGGCCGTCATTGTCCAGATCCAGCGACTTGAACAGCCGGCGTTCGCGGGCGTCGACCGCCGAGGGCTTGCCGGGCCTTCTCCGGGATTTCCGGGTTGAGCGTTGCGTGGTCTCGACAGCAGTCATGATGTCAATCTCCTCTTTATTCGCTCACCGCGTGGCGATCGTCGCGCCGACGCCGATCAGGAAGGTTCCGCTAAACCGATGTACAAGTTTCGTCGCCCGTGGGCTTTGAAGCAGACGGCGGCTTCGCGACGCCATGGCGCAATAGATCAGCATCACGCCGGTCACGGCCGTGCCGATGACGGCCACGACGATGGCGGCGTCGGCCAAAGTCAGATGCGCCAGGTCGACGAAGCTCGGCAGCAGGCCGATATAGAAAAGGATGACTTTCGGGTTGCTCACGCTGATCAGGAAGCCGAGCGCGGCGTCGCGCCGGTCGCTCACGGGCCGTGCCAGGCGTTCGGCGGCTGCGGGATGGCTGTTCGATTTGCGCCATGCGTCGATACCGAGCCAGATCAGATAGCCGGCGCTGAGGAGCCGCACGACCTCGAAGACGTCGCCCAGGAGGGGCGCAATCGCCGCCCAGCCGAACAGCGCGGCAAACAGGTAGACGAAGTCGCCGGCGACCATGCCGACGCTCATGGCGGAGGCGGGCCGAAATCCGGCGACCAGCGCCCAGCTCGTCACCGCGATCACGCCGGGGCCGGGGCTTGCGGCGAAGATCACGGCGGCGAGCGCCAGGGCGATGGTCGATTCTGGGGTCATGGGACGGTCCGATCGCCTGCCGGCTAGATCGCGCGCCTGAATTCCGGCCAGGCGCGGGTTGCGAGCTCGGATTCATCGAGCCCGATGGTCTCGGCCTCCTGGCTCGGCCGCAGGCCCATGGTGAATTTGATCAGCATCCACGCGGCTGTGCTGCACGTGACGACGAACACACCGGTCGCGGCGATGCCCGCGAGCTGGCCCAGGATCGTCGCCTCGGGATGCGTGAAGATTACCGCCAGGGTGCCCCAGATGCCCGCCGCGAGATGGACGGGAATGGCGCCGACCACATCGTCGATGCGCAGGCGGTCGAGGAGCGGGACGAGGAATACGACCAGCGTGCCGCCGACGGCGCCGATCAGGACCGCGGCGGCCACGGTCGGTGTGTCGGGGCTTGCGGTGATGCTGACGAGGCCGGCCAGGGCGCCGTTCAGGACCAGGGTGACATCGATGCGCCGGTGCTTGAGCTGGCACAGGATGAGCGACGCCAGAACGCCGCCGGCCGAGGCCATGATGGAGTTGCAATAGATATTCGCGATGGCGATGGCGTCGGCCGCCGAATCCATGGAGAGCTGCGAGCCGCCATTGAAGCCGAGCCAGCCGAGCCAGAGGATAAAGGTGCCGAGCGCGGCCAGAGGCAGCGACGAGCCGGGCATGAAGCGGATGCCGCCGCCGTTGACATACTTGCCGCGGCGCGGGCCGAGGATGAGGGCGCCGATCAGGGCCGCCCAACCGCCGACGGCATGGACGACCGTCGAGCCGGCGAAGTCGACAAAGCCGAGCTCGCTCAGCCAGCCGCCGCCCCAGCTCCAGGCGCCCTGGATCGGGTAGATGGCGGTCGTCAGGATGGCGACAAAGGTAAGGAACGGCCAAAGCTTGATGCGCTCGGCCAGCGTGCCGGAGACGATCGACGCGGCGGTTGCTACGAACACCATCTGGAAAAACCAGTTGGAGGCCGCGGCGTGGCCGGCGGAGAAGTCGCCCGCCAAGGCCCGGTCGTCGCCATCGTCGCCGTCCAGCAGCATCTCGATGAGGTCCGAGCCGTCGCCATACATCAGGCCGAAGCCGGCCACGTAATAGGCGATCGCCGCGATCGAGAACAGCGACACATTCTTAAGAAGAATCGTCGTCGCGTTCTTGGCGCGCACCATGCCCGCCTCGAGCATGGCAAAGCCGGCGGCCATCCAGAAAACAAGGAAGCCGTGAACCAGAAAGGAGAAGGTGTTGAGGATGAAGGCCGTCTCTCCGTCCACCGCCGCTTGGGCCGCGTCGGGCAGGAAGGTGGCCGTCAGCCACAGCGCGCCGGGCAGGGCGAGCCGCTTCGCCTTGGAAGCGGGGCCTTTCAACTGAGCCGCGATCGTCTTCATTTTCTCTCTCCGTAATTCGATTGCCGGCGTCTCTTTGCCGAGCGTTTCACCAGGAAGATAAGGAGCCCGGTTTTCAGGCCGATTTCCGGATCTGGGTTTTGGGTTTCAATTGTTACCGGCGCCGTTTTCCGCGCGTTTCCGCACCCCTTGGCGCGGTTTGTGACAATTGAAACAATTTCGGCCGCCGTCTGAAATTCAGCCGAAACGTGGCCGCCCCAGATTGTCGTCAATCGCACCCAACGCATTCGGGAGGTCGAAAATGAAGAGATTATTCCTGCGCCGCCTGGCCATGAGCTCGATGCTCTGCATGGCGATCGCCGGCAAGGCGGGGCCCGCCACCGCGGATACGGTCAACTCGGCTGCCGGCGCGCCAGCACAGGCAAAAGAGTCGAGCACACGGACCTGCAAATGGGTTCTGCGCGGCCATCCGCCGAAGAAGTTCGTCTGCCGCAGCGCCGCGGATCGCGGAGAAAAACCGCGCCGCAAGTCCTGAACAACAGACACACCAGCAACTTAAAAACCCAAGAGAGAGAAAATGGACCTGAGAATTGCAGCGGACGACGTCCGCCAAAACCTGAACTGCGAAGTCATCGACCGCAAGAGTCCCGATTATGACGAGGCGCGGGCGCTTTATAATGCCATGATCGACAAGAAGCCGAACTGGATCGTGCGTCCGTCGGACGCCGACGACGTGGTCTCGGCGGTCAACTTCGCGCGTGACAACAACATCCTGCTCGCCATCCGCGGCGGCGCCCATAACGGTCCTGGGCTCGGCAGCTGCGACGGCGGCCTCGTCATCGACATGTCTTTGATGAACGGCATCGAGATCGATACGGAAGCGCAGACAGTGCGCGTCCAGCCCGGCTGCACGCAGGGCGAGGTCGACCGTGCCGCCAGCGCGCACGGCCTGGCGGTTCCCGCGGGCATCGTCTCGACCACGGGCATCGCGGGCCTTACCTTGGGCGGCGGCCACGGTTACCTGTCGCGCAAATACGGCCTGACCATCGATAACCTGATCGAGGCCGAAGTCGTGCTCGCCGACGGCCGTATCGTCACCGCCAGCGAAAGCGAGAATGCGGACCTTCTGTGGGCGCTCAAGGGCGGCGGCGGCAATTTCGGCGTCGTGGTCAGCTTCCTGTTCCGCGCCTATCCGGTGACCGACGTCTATGCCGGCCCGATCTTCTGGGATATCGCGCA
>JAKSBY010000151.1 GCA_022360855.1 Sphingomonadales bacterium
GCTGCCGTCGGGTACGGAGATGGTGATGCCGGGCGACAACATCTCGATAGTGGTGGAGCTGATCGCCCCCATCGCCATGGACGAAGGCCTCCGCTTCGCCATCCGTGAAGGCGGCAGAACCGTCGGCGCCGGCGTCGTCTCGAAAATCATCGAATAGGAACCGACAAGGCCTTCAGGGAAAAGAAGATGGAAACCCAAAATATCCGCATCAGGCTGAAGGCCTTCGATCACCGGATCCTTGATCAGGCGACGAATGAGATCGCCGCGACGGCCAAGCGCACGGGCGCACTCGTGCGCGGACCGATTCCGCTGCCGACGAATATCGAGAAGTTCACGGTTCTGCGCTCGCCGCATATCGACAAGAAGAGCCGCGAGCAGTTCGAAATCCGCACCCACAAGCGGCTCCTCGATATCGTCGAGCCGACGCCACAGACGGTGGATGCGCTAATGAAGCTGGATCTGGCATCGGGCGTCGATGTCGAGATCAAGCTCGGAGGCTAGCCATGCGGACCGGTCTTATCGGCAAAAAGGTCGGGATGTCCCGCGTCTTCAAGGACGATGGCCGGCATGTGCCGGTCACCGTGGTTGATGTGTCGGGCTGCCAGGTTGTGGCGCAGAAGACCGAGGAGCGCGACGGCTATACCGCCGTGCAGCTCGGCGCCGGCACCGCCAAGCCCAAAAATACGCCCAAGCCCATGCGCGGCCATTTCGCCAAGGCCAAGGTGGAGCCGAAAATGAAGGTGACGGAGTTTCGCGTCTCCGGCGATGCGCTGGTCGATGTCGGCGCCGAGCTCATGGCCGACCATTTCGTCGAAGGCCAGTATGTCGACGTCGTCGGCACCTCCATCGGCAAGGGCTTCGCCGGCGCCATGAAGCGGCACAATTTCAGCGGGCTGCGCGCTTCGCACGGCGTCTCGATCTCGCACCGCTCGCACGGCTCCACCGGCCAGTGCCAGGACCCGGGCCGGGTCTTCAAGGGCAAGAAGATGGCCGGTCATATGGGCGCCGCGCGGGTTACGATGCAGAATCTCGAGGTCGTGCAGACCCTGGCCGATGACGGGCTGATCCTTATCAAGGGCTCGGTTCCGGGCGCGAAAGAGGGCTGGGTGCTGATCTCCGATGCGGTGAAGAAGGTGCTGCCCGACGGCGTGCCGGTTCCGGCATCGGTGAAGGCCGCCCAAGAGGAGGCGCCGCAGGAGGAGCCCGAGGCGGCAGCGGCCGAAGAGGCTCCTGAAGCCGAGACCGAGGCCCCGGCAACTGACGCGCCCGAAGCGGAAGCTCCCGAAGCCTCTGAAGCGGAAGCCCCGGAAGGCGAGGCCAAGGAATAAGCCATGAAAGCCGACGTCATAACCCTGGACAACAAAAAGGCCGGGCAGGTTGAGCTCGACGAGGCCATCTTCGGTCTTGCCGCCCGCGCCGACATCCTGCACCGGGTGGTCAACTGGCAGCTCGCCAAGCGGCGTGCCGGCACCCACGCGGTCAAGTTCCGCAGCGACATCGCCGGCACCACGGCCAAATTCGGCCGCCAGAAGGGTGGCGGGCGCGCGCGCCACGGCAACCGCAAGGCCAACATCTTCGTCGGCGGCGGCCGCGCCTTCGGCCCGATCCCGCGCGACCACGGTCACAAGCTGCCGAAGAAGGTGCGCAAGCTCGGCCTGAAAACGGCGCTGTCGGCCAAACAGTCTGACGGCAAGCTGATCATCGTCGAGGACTTGGCGCTCAAGGAGGCCAAGACCGCTGCTTTGACCAAGAAGCTCGGCGGCCTCGGCCTCAACTCGGCGCTTTTCATCGACGGCCAGGACGTGGACCAGAACTTCCGCCGCGCCGTCTCCAACATCCCGAACATGGATGTGCTGCCAAGCCAGGGCGCCAATGTGTACGACATCCTGCGCCGCGACGTTCTGGTGGTGACCAAGGCCGGCCTGGAGAAGCTCGGGGAGAGGCTCAAATGACCGAATTGCGGCATTACGACGTGGTTTTGAGCCCGGTGATCACCGAGAAGTCGACCCTGGGCTCGGAGCATAACCAATACACCTTCAAGGTCGCTCAGGATGCGTCCAAGGGCGATATCAAGGCGGCGGTGGAAGGTCTCTTCGACGTCAAGGTCAAGAAGGTCAACACCCTGCGCCAGAAGGGCAAAACCAAGCGGTTCCGCGGCATCAAGGGGCGCCGCCCGGATGTCAAGAAAGCGATCGTCACGCTCGAAGACGGGCAGTCGATCGACATTACCGCCGGAGTCTGAGAGCCATGGCACTGAAGAGCTATAAACCGACGACGTCTTCGCAGCGCGGCCTCGTGCTCGTCGACCGTTCCGCCTTGTGGAAAGGCAAGCCGGTCAAGAAGCTGACCAAGGGCCTGGCGAAGAATGGCGGGCGCAACAATACAGGCCGTATTACCGCGCGGCGCCGGGGCGGCGGCCATAAGCGCAACTACCGCCTGGTCGATTTCAAGCGCCGCAAGTGGGATGTGGCCGGCACCGTGGAGCGGCTGGAATACGATCCCAACCGCTCGGCCTTTATCGCGCTGATCAAATATGACGACGGCGACCTCGCCTATATCCTGGCGCCGCAGCGCCTGGCCGAGGGCGACAAGGTGATCGCCGGCGAGAAGGCGGACGTGAAGCCGGGCAATGCCATGCCGCTTTCGTCGACGCCGATCGGCACCATTGTCCATAATGTGGAGCTGAAAGCGGGCAAGGGCGGGCAGCTCGCGCGCGCCGCCGGAACCTACGCCCAGCTCGTCGGCCGCGACCAGGGCTATGCGCTCCTCAGGCTGTCGTCGGGCGAGCAGCGCAAGGTGCGCGGCGAATGCATGGCCACCGTCGGCGCGGTCTCGAACCCGGACAATCAGAATATCAAGCTGGCCAAGGCGGGCCGCAACCGCTGGCTCGGCAAGCGGCCGTCGGTGCGCGGCGTTGCCATGAACCCGGTGGATCACCCCCATGGCGGCGGCGAGGGCCGCACCTCGGGCGGCCGCGACCCGGTGACGCCCTGGGGCAAGCCGACCAAGGGCAAGCGCACCCGTGCCAACAAGGCCACGGACAAATACATTCTGCGCTCCCGCCATCTGCGCAAGAAGCGTTAGGGATTGAAGAGGACATTATGGCTCGTTCGGTTTGGAAAGGTCCGTTTGTCGACCTCAATCTGCTGAAAAAGGCGGAGGAGGCCGGGGAATCGTCGAAGAAGGCGCCGATCAAGACGTGGTCGCGCCGCTCGACGATCCTGCCGCAATTCGTCGGCCTCACCTTCAACGTCTACAACGGCCACAAATTCATCCCGGTCTTCGTGACCGAGGACATGGTCGGCCACAAGCTGGGCGAGTTTGCGCCGACGCGCACCTATTGGGGCCATGCGGCGGACAAGAAGGCCAAGAGGGGCTAACGGCATGGGCAAGCAAGCAAAACCGCGCCGCCTGGCGGACAATGAGGCGATGGCCGTGGCCACTTTCGTGCGCGGCTCGCCGCAGAAGCTCAACCTGGTCGCCGAATCGATCCGCGGCCTCGCCGTGGCCAAGGCGCTGACCTCGCTGGAGTTCAACCGCCGGCGCATGGCGCATGAGGTGCGCAAGGTTCTGCAATCGGCCATCGCGAATGCGGAAAACAACCACAATCTCGATGTCGACCAGCTCGTGGTCGCCGAGGCGAGCGTCGGCAAGGCCTTGACCATGAAGCGCTTTCGCCCTCGGGCGCGCGGACGCGTCGGGCGCATCAGAAAACCGTTTAGCCGCTTGCGCATCGTCGTGCGCGAA
>JAKSBY010000295.1 GCA_022360855.1 Sphingomonadales bacterium
CCGGACCGCGGACGGCTGGTCGCCCAAGGTGAACGAGGCCCGCGTCGCCGAGGACGACGCCGAGGCCGAGGCGCTTCTGGCCGAAGGCAAGGCGGCCGAAGCCGACAATGCGGTGGTCGCGGCCGAGCTCATCCCGGTCACCGCCGAGGCCGGCGCGGTGACGCCGAACCGCCTGCGCGAGGTGATCCGCGCCCAGGGCCCGACCGTGCGCACCGACCTGGGCTACCAGGCCGACTTCAGGAACTGACCGCCATGTACCGCTACGATCACTACGACAAGACGCTGGTCAAGGAGCGGGTACGCGAGTTTCGCGGCCAGGTGGAGCGGCGCGTCTCCGGCGAGCTTTCGGAAGAGGAGTTCAAGCCGCTCCGGCTGATGAACGGCCTCTACCTGCAGCTCCATGCCTATATGCTCCGGGTCGCCATCCCCTACGGCACCCTGTCGTCGAAGCAGATGCGCGTCCTGGCCCACATTGCCCGGCGCTACGACAAGGGCTACGGCCATTTCACGACGCGGCAGAACATTCAATACAACTGGCCCAAACTGGCCGAGGTGCCGGACATCCTGGACGAGCTGGCGGATGTGGAGATGCACGCCATCCAGACCTCCGGCAACGTGATCCGCAACGTCACCACCGACCAGTTTGCCGGCGCCACTGCCGAGGAGGTGGAAGACCCCCGGCCCTATGCGGAGCTGATCCGTCAATGGTCGAGCCTGCATCCGGAATTCAGCTTCCTGCCGCGCAAGTTCAAGATCGCCGTGACCGCCGCGCCGCAGGACCGCGCCGCCGTGCGCTGGCATGATATCGGCCTGATCCTGAAAGCGAACGAGGCCGGCGAGGTCGGCTTCGAGGTGATCGTCGGCGGCGGCATGGGCCGCACGCCCTTTGTCGGCCCGACCATCCGCGACTTCCTGCCCAAGGAGCACCTCTTGAGCTATCTCGAGGCGATCCTGCGAGTCTACAACGAGTACGGCCGGCGCGACAACAAATACAAGGCGCGGATCAAGATCCTGGTGTTCGAGAAAGGCGCGGAGGAGTTCGCCAAAGACGTCGAGGCGGAGTGGGAGCGCATCAAGGACGGCGACCTCAAGCTGCCCGAAGGCGAGTTCGAGCGCATCAAGGCGTTTTTCGCGGACCCCAACTACGAAACCATTTCCGAGCCCGTAGCGGCCTACGAAAAAGCCCGTCTGGCGGACCGGGAGTTTGCGGACTGGCTCGCCACCAACGTGGCCGCGCACAAAAAGCCCGGCTATGCGATGGTGACCCTGTCGTTGAAGCCCCATGGCGGCATCCCGGGCGACGCCACCGACGCACAGATGGACGCGGCGGCCGATTTGGCCGATCAGTTCTCCTTCGGCGAGATTCGCGTCACCCACGAGCAGAACCTGGTTCTGCCGCATGTCAGGAAGGCGGATCTCTACGAGCTTTGGCACACGCTCGACGCGCACGGCATGGCGACCCCCAATGTCGGGCTTTTGACCGACATCATCGCCTGCCCCGGGCTGGATTACTGCGCGCTGGCCAATTCCCGCTCGATCCCCATCGCCCAGCGCATCGCCCAGCGCTTCGACGATCTCAAGAAGCTGCACGACATCGGCGAACTGAAGATCAAGATCTCCGGCTGCATCAACGCCTGCGGCCATCACCATGCCGGCCATATCGGCATCCTCGGCGTCGATAAGAAGGGCGAGGAGATGTATCAGGTGCTGCTCGGCGGCTCTGGCGCCGAAGACGCATCAGCGGGCAAGATCACCGGCCGCGGCTTCTCCGAAGCCGGCATCATCGATGCGGTGGAAACCGTGGTGAATACCTATCTCGCCCGGCGCAAGAGTAAAGACGAAACCTTTCTGGAAACCTATCGCCGCATCGGCATGGACCCCTTCAAGGAGGCACTTTATGGCACTGGTTAACCTTACCGGGCGCGAGACCCATCGCTGGGCCGTCCTCGAAGACGAAGCGCCGGTGCCGCCGGACGCGCGGGTCCTGGTCAGCCTCGCGCGGTTTGCGCGGGCGGGCGCGGAGCTCCGCGTTCAGGCCAAGGGCCTCGGCGTGGTGCTGAGAAGCGACGAGGCGGCCGAGGATTTGGCCCTGCTGCTCGACGGGCTCGACATCATCGCCCTGGATTTCCCGGCCTTTGGCGACGGCCGTGCCTTCTCCAAGGCCCGGCGGCTGCGCGATCAGTTCGGCTATCAGGGCGAACTCCGCGCCATCGGCGAGACCATCCCCGACCAGGCCCTGTTCCTGGCCCGCTGCGGCTTCGATACCATCGCGCTGCCGGCCCGGTTCACCTACGACCATGTGAAATCGGCATTGGCCGCCTACACCACCTGGTATCAGCCGGCCTCGGACGAACGCCCCAACGTCCTGCATCTCAGGCAGGCCGATTACGCCCGGAGGCAGGCCTCGTGAGCGATCTTCTCAACCGGCGCGTGGCCGCGCTCAACCAGCGCTACAAGGACGCCGAGACGGCCGACCTTCTGGCCGACGTCATCGGGAAGGAGTTCAACGGCCGCCTCAGCCTGGTCTCCTCCTTCGGCGCCGAATCCGCGGTTCTGCTGCATCTGGTCGCCCAGGTCGCCCCGGATATCGACGTTGTGTTCGTCGATACCGGCAAGCTGTTCGGCGAGACCAAGACCTATCGCGACGAGCTGATCGCGCGGCTCGGCCTGACCAATATACGCACGGTCAAGCCGCGCAAGCCCTTTATCGACAAGCGCGATCCCAAGGGCCGGCTGTGGGCGGAAAACCCCAATCTGTGCTGTTTCCTGCGGCGGGTGGAGCCCTTGGAGCGCGCGCTGGACGGTGTCGAGGTTTGGATCTCCGGCCGTAAGCGCTTTCAATCCAACGGCCGCGCCGAGCTGCCGCTCTTCGAAGTGCAGGACGGGCGCATCAAGATCAATCCGCTGGCCGGCTGGAGCAAGGCGGAGCTGGACCACTATTTCGAGGCGCACGACCTGCCGCGCCACCCGCTGGAGGCGGACGGCTATCTTTCCATCGGCTGCATGCCCTGCACCGACCGGGTCAAGCCGGGCGAAGACATCCGCGCCGGACGCTGGCGCGGGCGCGACAAGGACGAATGCGGGATTCACACGACGATCGCCTGACAGCACACATTTTGGTGAGCGATTTGGGTTTTGGCGCCGAAAACCTATATGATGGCAGCGGGTTGAGACGAGAACACGAACGACAGCGACCATGAAACGGGCCCTGCTACCGCTTAACGCCTTGCGCGCCTTTGACGCCGCGGCCAGGCATCTGAGCTTCAAGAACGCGGCCGAGGAGCTGGCGGTGACGCCGGCCGCGGTGAGCCAGCAGATCCGCTCGCTGGAAGACTATCTCGGCGTCACCCTGTTCAAGCGCGCCAAGGGCACCCTGATCCTGACCCGCGAGGCCAAGAACTCGCTCGCCAAGCTGCAGGACGGTTTCAAGCGCTTCGAGGAGACGGTGCAGATCCTGCAGGCGGTGCAGGAAGACAAGACCCTGTCCATCTCGGTCTCGCCCTCCTTTGCCTCCAAATGGCTGGTGCCCCGGCTCGGCCGTTACTACCAGGAGCAGGCGGACGTGGTGGTCAAGATCTCCGCCTCCATGCAGCTCGTGAATTTCGATACCGAGGATTTCGATCTCGCCATCCGCTATGGCGGCGGCAAGTATAACGGCCTCTATTCCGAGAAGTTCATCCAGGAGGAGGTCTTCCCGGTATGCAGCCCGGACCTCTTGAACGGCGACGGCGCGATTGCGTCGCTCGACGACCTGCGCAGCCAGGTGCTGATCCACGACGACTCCTCGGTCGAGGACGAAAGCTGCCCGACCTGGCCGATGTGGCTGAAGGCGGCGGGCGTCGGCGTCGACGAGGGCCAGCGCGGCCTGCATTTCAATCAGTCCAACCTGGCCATCGAGGCGGCCATCGCCGGCCGTGGCGTGGCGCTCGCCAAGCGCACCCTGGCCGAGGCCGACCTTGCCGCCGGGCGGCTGGCGCAGCCCTTCTGCCAGTCGCAGCCCGTGGACTTCGCCTACTACATCGTCTGCCCGGAAGAAAAGCTGGAGCTCGACAAAGTGACCGATTTCATCGCCTGGCTGCGCAACGAGGCCGGGCGCAACAGCCTCGAGACCGAGACCGTCTGAAAAGAGCCGGAGAAAGCTGATGGCCTTGATGACAGAGATTACCGAACATCTGGACGCGGTGCGCCTGCGCGATCCCGCGGCGCGCTCGCGCTGGGAGGTCGCCTTTCTGTACCAGGGCGTGCATGTGGTGCTGTGGCACCGGGTGGCCAACTGGCTGTGGCGGCACAGAATGAAGTTCCTCGGCCGCTGGCTGTCGCAGATCACCCGCTGGCTCACCGGCATCGAGATCCATCCCGGCGCCAGGATCGGCAAACGCTTCTTCATCGATCACGGCATGGGCGTGGTGATCGGCGAAACCGCCGAGATCGGCGACGACTGCATGCTCTATCACGGCGTCACCCTCGGCGGCACCGCCTATGACGCGGGCAATCCGGAAAAGCGCCATCCGACCTTGGGCAACGACGTGATCGTCGGCGCCGGCGCCAAGATTCTCGGGCCGATCACGGTCGGTTCGGGCGCGCGCATCGGCGCCAATTCCGTCGTCGTGAAGGACGTGCCCGAGGGCGAAACCATCGTCGGCATCCCGGGCCGTCCGGCCAAGGAGCAGGAGAAGGCCGGGGGCTTGCGCATCGTCGGCTACATCAACCCCTGCGACGACCACACGGACAACCCCGTACTGATGCTGGACTGCATGCGCGAAGAGATCGGCAACCTCCGAAAGCGCGTCAACGAGCTCGAGGTCGAAGAGCCGGAAACCCGCAAACGCCGCCGCGCCGCCAACAGCAACTACGACGCCGGCGGCGGGATTTAGGCACCGATTTGCCAATAGTTGCTATTTAATGGTATAATCCGCGGATTCTTCCAAGGAGCATACCCCGTGAGCTATTCCGTCGGCGCCCATTTCGAGACCTACATCCGTGAGCAGGTCAAAAGCGGCCGCTTCAACAATGCCAGCGAGGTCGTCCGCGACGCCCTGCGCCTGCACGAGGAGCGCGAGGCGAAGCTGGCGTCGTTGAGAGCGACGCTCGACGCCTCGATCGCGCGTGGCGGCAGCAATACGGACGAAGGCGTGGCCGCGCATATCGAAGCGGAGCTGGCCGCGTTGCGCGAGCCGGCCTGACATTGGCGCACCTTCGCTACAACGTTTTGCGTTTGGTCTAAACCGGCGATCCTGTCATTGCGAGGAGCGCCAGCGACGCGGCAATCTCGTGACCCAACCCCGTCATTCCCGCGCACGCGGGAATCCATGTCGAGGCCGGTCTGGATGCCCGTTTTCACGGGCATGACCATAGGGGGGCGGAGCGCGACTGCGTCGAGATTGCTTCGCTCTGCTCGCAATGACTAGTCAGCGGGAACGCAAGACGCCTTAATTATCCCAAAGCCAGCACGGGATCGGCAGGTCTTTCTCGCGCAGGAAGCGGGGGTTGAAGAGGCGGCTCTGGTAGCGCAGCCCGGAATCGCAGAGCAGGGTGACGATGGTGTGGCCGGGGCCCATCTTTTCCGCCAGCCGGACCGCGCCGGCCACGTTGACGCCCGATGACGC
>JAKSBY010000433.1 GCA_022360855.1 Sphingomonadales bacterium
CGAGATTCGCGCCCAATATGGCGGCTTCTATCTCGCCGTGGCTGCCGCGCTCCTGCTCAGCCTGTTCGGAAGGCTGCCGGTGAGCTTCGGGCTTGGCGTACTTCTGTTGGCCGTCGGCGGCGTTCTGGTCGGCCGCCTCGCGAGCATCGCCATCGAAGGTCCCGCCGTCTTCGCGAGCTACTCCGCCGCCATCAAGACCTACCTCGCCTTCGATATCGCGATCGTGGTCCTGACCCTGCTCGCGCTGCGCCGGGAGTGGCAGGCCGGCTAGTCTGATTCGGCCTCCGCCCGGTATTTCTCGAACCAGGCGAGGATGTTATCCACCTTGGCGATGAGGCGCGACGGCCGACCGGCGATTCCGTGCGGCGCGCCCGGGATGCGCACCATCACCGTATCGATACGCCTGAGCTTGAGCGCCTGGTAGAACTGCTCGGTCTCCGAGATCGGCGTGCGGAGATCCTCCTCGCCGGTGAGCAGCAGGGTCGGCGTGGTCACGTTGCCGACCAGGCTCAAGGGCGAGCGCTGCCAATAATGCTCGAACTCCTCCCAGGGCGGGCCGGGGAACTGATGGCGGATCTGATAGGTGTAGATGTCGCCGGTCAAGGTCTTGGAGATCCAGTTGATCACCGGCTTGGCCACCGCCGCGGCCCTGAAGCGGTCGGTGAGCCCGATCGCATAAGCCGAGGCGATGCCGCCGGCCGAGCCGCCGGTGATGAAAAGCTGCTCCGGATCGACAAAGCCCATCCCGATCAACGCGTCGATTCCCGACATGTTGTCGGCGAAATCGTCCGGCGAGGAGTATTTATACTGCAGCAGGAGCGCGAAGGCCTCGCCATAGGAGGTCGAGCCCCGATAGTTCGGGTAGAATACCACATAGCCCTCGGCCGCGTAGCGCTGCACCTCGGCCGAGAAATGCGGCCCGTAGGAGGAATGCGGTCCACCATGCAGCTCCAGCACCAGCGGGTATTTCTTCGACGCATCGAAGCCCGGCGGGGTGACGTACCAACCCTGGATCTCCTGGCCGTCATGGCTCGAGGCATAGGTAATCTCATGCACCCGGCCGAGATCGCGATGGGCCAGCAGATCCTCGTTCAACCGGGTCAGGACGCGGTCCCGACCGCGGCGCCAGACCGCCAGGTCCGCCGGTCGGTCTGGCCGGCCGACGGTATAGGCGACAACGCCACCCTGCGAGACGGTATAGGTCCCGGAGGTATAAGGCCGGCCCAGGGTCGTGCCGCCGAGGCCGGAGACGTGATCGGTCATCCGGCCGCTCAAGGTCACCGAGGCGACCTTGCGGATGCCACGGTCGTCATACTGAAAATAAAGCCGGTCGTTGCCGGCCCATTGGATGTTCTCCGCCTCGCGGTCAAGCTCGGGCGTGAGCACGCGGATGTCGCTGCCGTCCGACCGCATGACGGCAACGCGGATGGTCCGGTAGGCGAGATTTCTGATCTCCGCCGTCTCGTAGGCGATCCAGTTACCGTCGGGCGAGACCGTGGGCGCCCGCTCCGAACCCGCATGGCCGGTGATCCGCGTCAGCGCGCCGGAGCCGGTCTCGACCGCGAAGATGTCACGTTCGACGCGCTCATATTCCCAGTCTTCGTTGCGGTTCGAGGCGAAATAGATACGCCCCCCGTCGGACGCGAAGGAAAGCGGGCCCTGGTGATCGTAGTTGCCGGAGGTGAGCTGGCGGGCGGCGCCGCCCTCGGCGGGCACCACGAAGATATGCGTGTAGGCGGGCTCGAGAAAGCCGCGGCCGTCAAAGCGGTAGATCACACTGTCGATCACCCTGGCCGGCTTGGCCCACTCGGCGCCTTCGGGCTTCTTCGGCGACTTGGCCAGGGTTTTCGGCTCGGCCGGCACGTCCATGGTGAAGGCGAGCCAGCGGCCGTCCGGCGAAAAGGTCAGATGGCGCGGCCTTTCGGTCAGGTCGGTCAGCCGCGCGGTCTGGCCCGTGTCCATCCAGCGAAGATGGATCTGCGTCTTTCCGTTTTCGTCGGTTGCGAGATAGGCGAGCCGGCCGCCGTCGGACGACCAGCGCGGCGCGGTATAGCTTTTGGCGCCGGAGAGGAGCGGCCGGTGCGCTGAGCCATCCGCGGCCGCGATCCAGATATTGGAGCGCGTCCGGTCGGTCATGATGTCGTTGGTGCGCCTGACATAGGCGATGCTGCGGCCGTCTGGCGAGACGCGCGGGTCGGAGGCGTATTCCAGCGCGAAGATGTCTTCGCTCGATAAGCGGCGGAGGAGCTCCGC
>JAKSBY010000177.1 GCA_022360855.1 Sphingomonadales bacterium
GCGCTGGGCGCGCGCCGCGTGACCCAGGGCTTCAGCATGGTCTCGGTTTCGACCGACATTGCCGCACTCGGTGCGGCTTGCGCCGGCGAGCTCGGCCGCGTCCGCGGCGAGCTCGCAGAGGAGCGGAGCGTTGCTTGACCAGCCAACACGCGAGAAGATCGCCGCCGATTTGCTCGACGTCTACCGGACGCGCGAGCCCCTGCCCCTACTCACCCGGACCTATCCGGACATCGAAGTCGAGGATGCCTACCGCATCCAGGAAGCCTTCGTCGCCCGCAGGCTCGCCGCCGGCGCACGCATCAAGGGCTACAAGGTCGGCCTCACCTCCAAGCCGATGCAGGAGATGGCCGGCTCCACCGAGCCTGACTTCAGCGCCGTCACTGACGACCTGCTCCATCCGGAAGGTACGCCGCTGGCGGCGGCGGAGCTGTTCTCGCCCCTGGCCGAGATCGAGATTGCCTTCGTCATGAAGGAGCGGCTCGAAGGCCCCGGCATCGGGCCGGAGGACGTCGTCCAGGCAACCGATTTCGTGCTGCCGTCAATCGAAGTCGTCGATTTCCGCGTCGGCCCCGCGCCGGGCATGACGATCACCGACACGGTTGCCGACCTAGCCGCTTGCGGGCGCGTCGTTCTCGGCGCAACCCGGCAGCGGCTCAATGATCTCGATATCAGCGCGGTTACCGGGCAACTCGTCAGGAATGGCGAGGTCATCGACAAGGGGTCGGCCAGCGCCGTGCTCGGGAACCCGGTGAACGCGGTGGTGTGGCTCGCCAACAAGCTCGCCCAATTCGGCGTCAGCTTCGCGCCCGGCCATGTCGTCATGACAGGCTCGTTCCTGCGCGCCTACCCGATCGCGGCAGGAGACCACATCACAGCCCGCTTCGATTCCGGCCTCGGCGATGTGTCGCTGACGTTGGAATGATGGTGGGCTAATCCGGCACAACCCCTTTCATCTAGGATCAGCAAACCCGTTCGTGCTGAGCTTGTCGAAGCACGAGCGGCCGCTCAACCTTCGACAGGCTCAGGGCGAACGGAATGCTCCAAATGTTCCAAATGTTCCATGTTTAGATCGGTAGTGCTTCCTGCTTGATCTCATCGAGCAGGCTGGGCTCGACGAGAAGTCCCCTGAGGCCCAGATCCGCATTTGTCTCGGCGATCCGGGCCGCCTTTTTCGGGCTGACCAGGATCGCCCACCAAAGCGTGCTTTCGCCGAGCCCGAATACCGCATTGGTCGTTGCCTTGAGATTGCCCGGCAGAAAGACGCCGTCCTCCATGCCCGTCTCGATGTATTTCGCATATTTGGCAATCAGCTTGGCCCGCTTCTTGCGGAACTGCGGATGGTTGGCGTCGATATCGTCGGCAAGCGCGGCGGCGGCCGTCCCGCAATAGGGGCTGGTGCAGAGGAATTGCGTATCGAAATAGACCAGCCGGTAAAGCTTTGCGGGCCCGGAGATCTCACGCTTGTGGTTGTCGGCAGCGAATTCGAGCACCGGCTGGATCGCGCGGTCGAGCAGCTCGCGGAAGATCGCCTGCTTGTTCTTGAAATAATGAAAGATCGAGGGCTGGCGCAGGCCCGCCGCCTTGGCGATCTCGTGGGTCGAGGTTCCGGCGAAGCCTTTGCGCCCCACGAGCCGCGCGGCAACGCCGAGAATCTCTTCCTCGACCGGCTGGGTGCTGACGCGATGGCTGGCCCGAGGTCTGCCGATTCGCTTCTGTGTCGTTTTCGCCATTGCGCACCTCCCCGCCTGCTCCAAGCCATTGAAAGTTAAACCTACTTTTTATCAATAGATAGATATTGACATCATTGCAAGCCTTCTATATTTCTATCGTTTAATAGAAGATAAAAAGGGAGTCACATCGATGACTGTCGTATCGCTTGCGGAGACGAATGAGATCAGCTTGCCGGGCTTGGCGCCGAAGGAGATTGCCCGCGTGGCCCGGCCGCTGGAGCAGGCCTGGACCATGCCGCCCGCCGCCTACACCAGCCCGGAGATCTTCGAGTTGGAAAAAGCGGCGATTCTGCGCAAGAGCTGGATCCCCATCGGCCGTGTCGACCAAGTGAGCAAACCCGGCGACTACGTCGCCCTGACACTGTTGGATCAGCCGATCATGATCGTCCACGGGAAGGACGGCGAGATCCGCGTGATGTCGCGGGTCTGCCTGCACCGCGCGGCGCCGATTGTGGAAGGCGCCGGCAACCGCCGGCTCTTCACCTGCCCCTATCACGCCTGGACCTACAAGAGCGATGGCCAGCTCGCCGGCGCGCCGCTGATGGACGACGCCGAGGGCTTCGACAAGAAAAAGTGCCGGCTGCCGCAGATGCGCACGGAAATCTGGAACGGATTCATCCTGGTCAATTTTGATGACGATACCGAGCCCTTCGCGCCGCAGGTGGCGAGCTTTGCGCGCTATTTCGAGAACTTCAAGCTCGACGAGATGGTGATCGTCAAGACCTTGGAGTTCGACAGCCCCTGGAACTGGAAGATTCTGGTGGAGAACTTCATGGAGGCGTATCACCATATCGCCACCCACTCGACCACCTTCGAACCGATCTACCACGCGCGCGATTCGCTGGTCCTCGACGCCGACGGCCCCTACTCCATCCTGCGCATGCCGACCAACAAGGTGGTGGAAAACGAGGCCGGCCTGCCCATGATCGAGGGCCTGACCGAAAATCAGCAAACCGACATCTACGCCTCGGTGCTGTTCCCGTTCTTTCTCATCGGCCTGCAGCGCGACGCCATGGCCTGGTATCAGATACTGCCGATCAGCCACGACCGGCTGACCCTGAAAATCCAGGTCTGCCTGCCGCGCTCGACCACCGATCTGCCCGACGCCGAGAAGATGGCCGAGGCCGTCGGCGAAATGCTCAACGTGATCCATCACGAAGACATCGGCGCCAATGACCTGGTCTGGAACGGCCTGACCGCGCCCCTGACCCGGCAAGGCCGGCTGTCGCCCCTGGAACGCTCCATCTGGCAGCTCAACCAGTGGTGGCTGGCCCGGATGGCCGAGGCCGGCTGACCGCCCGGCCCATTCTCAACCGATCAAGCGAATTAGGTTTGGCCATGGCTGAATTGAAGCAAGTGATGCTGCGCGTCCTCGATTTGGACCGCTCCAAGGCGTTCTACGAAGCGACCTTGGGGCTGCATGAGACGGCGCGCTTCGACATGGGCGATTTCGAGCTCATGTTCCTCGCCAATGACGAGGCGAGCGTCGAGCTGGAACTGACCCGCAACAAGAGCGTTACCGAGCCCTACGAGCACGGCACGGCCTTCGGCCATATCGGCGTCCTCGTCGACGATGCCCGGGCGCTGCGCGCGCGCCTCGAAGCCGACGGGCTGAAGCCCGACACCCTCATCGAATACGAGCTCGAGGGCCTGGTCGCCGCGCGGCTGTTCTTCGTCACCGACCCCGACGGCTACCGGATCGAATTCATCGAGCGGCTCGGCCGCTA
>JAKSBY010000465.1 GCA_022360855.1 Sphingomonadales bacterium
GTGATTTGCTGCGCCACGGTCTGCACGGGAACCAGCCCCGCCAGAGACAATGACAGGGCCGAAGCGGCCAGGATTCGGGAAGTCTTGGTCGGCAATTTCATGTTCGTTTCCCCCTTCTCGGTCACAAACGGAGCACGGAACTTATGCACCGCCTGTGACACTCAGGTTCATTACCTGTGACAGTCGGATGACATACGATCTTGAAATTTCGTGCCCCCCGGCGATGCGGCCCTGACCCTCTGACGACCTGTTGGCGCCTCCTGCAGGAGGCCGTTTTCTTGGTTCTCGCGAACAGGCCGAATTACTGGGAATCGTTGACGCAACGTGCGGGCACTCGAAAGATGCAGACATCCGACGGATTAAGTTTTTGCCCATCTCGATCCTAAGCAGGCATGCAATTTTTGATCAAGCGGAAAAATTCCACTAGACGAGTCTTTTTGCATTTTTATGACTTAAACCGGGGATTCTCTGCCACAATGCGAGTCCCTTTCACCTGAGGCGGGCAACTGAAATCTGACCAAGTAGAAAAAATTTTTTGTAACCCGCCGAAAGGATAGGGAATTCTCACGGCGGGAGTTGCTGCGTCGCAGCAAGTTCGCATATGCGGGGTTGTGCCGACGCGGCATGCGGTCGCATCAGACTTTGAACCGGCATACATCAGAGAGTCGCGTGCCGCCCGCTAACGTTTATCAACCGAGTCGGGCAAACTCCCGATCAGCCCCGCGACACCGAAGGACGGCCATGGCGAAGCTCTATTTCTACTATTCCTCGATGAACGCCGGCAAATCGACGAACCTGTTGCAGTCGAGCTTCAACTACCGCGAGCGCGGTATGGATACGATGCTGTTCACCTCGATACATGACGACCGTTTCGAGGTTGGCGTCATCCAATCCCGTATCGGGCTCGAATCGAAGGCGCACATCTTTGACGACACGAGTGACCTCTTCGCCGAAGTAACGGCCGAGCGGGCGCGCCGCCCGGTCGATTGCGTGCTGGTTGACGAGGCGCAGTTTCTGACCCGCGACCAGGTGTACCAGCTTGCCGCCGTGTGCGACCGGCTGTCGATCCCGGTGCTGGCCTACGGCATCCGTACCGATTTCCGGGCCAGCCTGTTTGAGGGCAGCATGCATCTTCTGGCGCTTGCCGATGAGCTCAGGGAGCTGAAGGCGATCTGCGAGTGCGGCCGCAAGGCGACCATGAATCTACGGGTCGATTCGGAAGGCAAGCCGGTGCGCGAAGGCGAGCAGCGCGAAATCGGCGGCAACGACCGTTACGTCGCCATGTGCCGGAAACACTTCATGGAACGGGTGTTTCCAGCGAATCCTAAGGGCTAACCGCGCCTATTTGGTGCCAAAGAGCCGGTCGCCGGCATCGCCGAGGCCGGGCAGGATAAATCCGCGATCGTTGAGTTCGCGGTCGACCGCCGCGGCGATGACCGGCACGTCCGGATGCGCTTCATTGACCCTCTCCAGGCCCTCCGGGGCCGCCAGGATGCAAAGGAAGCTGATGTCGCGCGCGCCGCTCTCCTTGACCCGGTCGATGGCGGCGACGACCGAGTTACCGGTCGCCAGCATGGGATCGAGCACGATCACCTTACGCTGCGCCAAATCTTTCGGCAGCTTGCAGAGATACTCCACCGGCTGGAGCGTCTCCTCGTCCCGATACATCCCGATATGGCCGACGCGCGCGGAAGGGACCAGATCGAGCATGGCGCCCAAAAGGCCCTCGCCAGCCCTCAAGATGGAAACAAAGCACAACTTCTTGCCGGCCAGAACCGGTGCTTTCGTTGATTCCAACGGGGTCTCTGTGTCCCGCAGCTCCAAGGGAAGGTCCTTCATCGCCTCGTAGCCGAGAAGGATGCCGAGCTCGGTGAGCAACTGACGGAACTCCGCCGTGCTCTTCTCGCGCCGGCGCATCAGGGTCAGCTTATGCTGGACCAGGGGATGGCTGACGATCGTGACCGTCGGCTGCACGGAAGGCGTTTGAGCGGCGGATGCCATCGTCATGTTCGATCTCATCGCACGGGTTTGCGGGTCAGGGGCCAACCTTAGCGATAAATTCGCCGCCGCTCAAACCCGCGCTGATGACAACAAAATTGGGCACCGCGACGAGAAGCCGGGCCGGCCACATCGCAGTGCCCCAGTGGAGGTACAAGTCGATGAAAATTCATCGTCCTGACTGACCCGTCCATCCTGGGCAATTCGAAAAATTTTATCAAGTAGTAAAATTTTGACCGAACGCAGTGTCGTTTGCGCAAGCGGCGTATTCAACTCGCGGCGCGTTCGGAATACAATGGGGCAAGCGGCCGGCTATCCATGGAGCATTGAGAATGACGGTAAACGAAGACGAACTGCTCGATCTCGCCAAAGAGGTGCGAAGCCGCGCCTATGCCCCGTTTTCCGGATACCGGGTGGGTGCCGCCATCCTGGACGGCGACGGTAACGTCCACAGCGGATGCAATGTGGAAAACGCCGCCTATCCGGAAGGCATCTGTGCCGAAACCAACGCGATCGGATCGATGGTGGCCGCGGGCGGGAAGAGGATCGCGCGGATCGTGATCGTTGGCGGAAGGGATGGCCTGGAGGCGTGCAC
>JAKSBY010000547.1 GCA_022360855.1 Sphingomonadales bacterium
CCCGGCTCGCCCCGTTTCTCGCTGGGCGTCAGGAAGTCGGCTTGGCCGATGCGGGTCCACACGCCCTCGCGCTCGGCGGCGAGCGCCGGGATCGCGTCCTTGTCCGCCTCCAGGCGCAAATCCGGGCCGAAGCGCGGCGCCAACCAGCCATTGAGCGCCGCCACCACGCGGTCGATCAGCGGCAAGAGCGTCAGCCGCCACAGCGCCCGGTTGGCTTCCTGATAGTTGGCGTAGGTGTTGTCGCCGGGGATGCCAAGCAACATCGGCGGCACGCCGAAGGCGAGCGCGATCTCGCGCGCCGCCACATGCTTTGACTGGATGAACTCCATATCCGCCGGCGAAAAGGCGATCTGCTGCCATTTCAGCCCGCCCGGCCCTCACTGCCAACCGGTCGCCGTCTTCTTCCATGGTTTCGGAAAAACGCCACAGAACCAGTGATAGGGCCACATACCGGCACGACCCGATTCAATATCAATTACCTTGTTCTTTCGGATGAAGACCTTTGTACGAGTGTCTCCCTTGGGAGTCATGTACGTGAACTCCCTCGTGCCGACACCACCATCGGGGAAAACTATCTCCAGCTTTAAGATTCCGTCGGTCCGGGACGGGAAACAAATGGTCTCAGTCTCGGCCGGTTTGAGTGATCCGCGCCAAATGGCTTCGCCCCACGATGCCGACAAACGCACGTCCCTCAACGCCCAGCCTGACTCGTTGACGATATCGACGCGATTCTCCGAACAAGCGGCAAGGACCAACAGAATACATGAACTGAGAATTCGACTGACGACTTGGTACTTATTCTCCATTTGCCGATTTCAATTATCCTGCCCATCCAAATCCTCGGGCAATGGAGACACGGTTGCAACTGGTCTTTCCTGTAGATGGCCCGCGCGAAGGGCTCTCAAGACTACCGTGCCAGCATCACCTTCAGGGTTTTCAACCGCTAGTATACGGCCCTGGTGATTGTTGAACAGATCCATCAACTGCTGATCAGTCAGCTGACCATCCTCTCTTTCGTGCGCGTCACCGAACTTCTTGGCCTCTTCAAGTCCGATCTCTTGGGTCATTCGGAAGTTCCAGTAGGCATGCCTGAAAGCGTCCCCCGCATCGTTGTGCCTATGCAATGTAGGAAATAGAATTTTAGTTGCGGCTTCGGCTTCTGTTCTCGCTTGCTGAACCTTTATCGAATCGAGCGGGTTGGTAATAATGACGAGATTCTGTGACGGCCCATCGGGATCAAATTCCAGATCCTTGTACATCTCCTCGACGACGACCGGTTCCTGCGGGAGAGGCTTCAATCTGGAGGCGGGTTTGCTTTCTTCATCCCCGCCTTCACCATCACGCATTACAAACTCAACCGAACACCGGCAGTTGAAGGTATTCCCAGGCGAGCCCCGCGCCACGTCCGACGGCAGGCGGAGGCGTTCGCCGGCGACGGTAAAGTCTTCGTCGATGGGGACGGTGGCGCCCTCCATCACGCGATGCGCCTCGCGGGTCTTGCCGTCCTTGACGATGCGCCAGACCTTGTGGGTCTTGCCGTCAGCCTTGGCCTTTTCCAGCTCCTGGCTGAATTCCTGAAAGCGCGCCAGCGCCGCTGCCCGATCCTTGGTCTCGAGGGGGAGAGCGGTGTGGGCTTCGGCCGCCCTCCCTGACTTAAAATTTCCCGGTGGCCCTCCGGGCAGACCACCCAGCCCCAACGGTACCGGCGTCACGAGCTCGTCGCCGCCGTCCACGGGCGCGAAGCCCAGCTCGGCCCGCTTCTCGTTGGGCGTCAGGAAGTGGGCCTGGCCGATGCGGGTCCACACCGCCTCGCGCTCGGCGGCCAGGGCGGGAATCGCGTCCTTGTCCGCCTCCAGGCGCAGGTCCGGGCCGAAGCGGGGCGCGAGCCAGCCGTTGAGCGCCGCCACCACGCGGTCGATCAGTGGCAACAGCGTCAGCCGCCACAGCGCCCGGTTGGCTTCCTGATAGTTGGCGTAGGTGTTGTCGCCGGGGATGCCGAGCAACATCGGCGGTACGCCGAAGGCGAGCGCGATCTCGCGGGCCGCCACATGCTTGGACTGGATGAACTCCATATCCGACGGGGAAAAGGCGATCTGCTGCCATTTCAGCCCACCTTCCAACAGGAACGGCCGCCCCGCATTGCCGGCGCCCTGGTAATGATCCTCCATCTGCGTCTTCAGCCGGTCGAACTGCTCCGAAGACAGATGCCCGGGCTCGCCGGCCTTGGGCTCGAACACCAGCGCGCCGGAGGGCCGGGCGGCATTGTCCAAGAGCGCCTTGTTCCAATTCGCCGCCGCGTTGTGGATGTCCACCCCCATGGCCGCGGCCTCCAGCGGGCTGAGGCCGTAATAGTCGTCCTGCGGGTGGAAGCTCTTCACATGCAGGATGGCCGATCGGCCGCTCGCCGGGTCCACCGGGAAGCGGTGGCTGCGCCCGGCCACCGAATAGTCGTAGGCCCGCGGCCAGCCCTTCGGCCCCGGCACCACCTTCATGCGGTCGGGGCGCAGCACGTAAAGCTCGCCCGGCAGGCCGCCGGTGGTCTCCACCGCCTCCAGATAGGCATTACCGGCGATCTGCAGATAGGCGTAGACCGCCTCAAGGAGCTCGACGCCGGACTGGAACGGGTTGGCCCGGCGCAACAGGTCCAGAAGCGGATGGGCGCCGAGCCGGGCATCGCCCCGGTGCAGCAGCAAGGGCACGGCCGCCGCGCCCTCGGCCACCAGCCGCACCGAGCGGTTGGCGATGACATTCTTGCGGAAGCCCTCGCGGGTCAGATGCTCGTAGGCCCGGCTGGTCCATTTCGGGCTGCCGAGGAAAAGCCAAGTGGTGTCGCCCTGGCCCCGGGCGGTCAGACCGCCGACGGCGCTCGCCTTTTGCTCGGCCGCACCGGGGGTGAACAGGGCCTTGAGGCCGGCTCTCAATCCCATGACCGAGGCCCTTGCGTTTCACGGCCGCTTGCCGCAAAACCGTCACAAAGGCGGGCATAACTGGGCCCGAGGAGTTGGCCGATGATCCTTCGCGCTTTCATTGCTGCATCCGTTTTGTTGATGACCACGTCGGTGCAAGCCACCGACTGCCCCGAGCCGCCGCAGAACCCGCCCGATCTGCCCGACGGCGAATCTGCCGACCGCGACGCCATGCTGAGCGCCCAGAAAGCGGTGAAGTTCCACAGCACCACGGTCAACGCCTATCTCGACTGCCTCGATACGAACCGCGACGACATCTTCCAGCTCCTCAACAAGGACCAGCAGGCGCGCTGGATCGAGGACTACCAGAACACGGTCGACCGCCTGCGCACCCTGGAAGAGGGCTACAACATCCAGGTCCGCGCCTTTAACCGCCGCCGCACCGAGGCCGGATCGTAAGGGCCGTCCCACACGCTTAGCCAGCACGCACCGTTCGCCCTGAGCCTGTCGAAGCCTGTCCTGAGCGACGCCGCAGGCGGCGTCGAAGGGGGCGGAGCCCGGGCTCCCGGGCTTCGACGAGCTCAGCCCGAACGGTGTCTCCTTCTCTTACGTTTTCAGCCGCCTAGCCGGCCAGCGGGCGCAGCTTGGGTTCGCTCGCCGGGGCCAGCACCAAATCGGTAACGGCCCAGACGAGCGCGTCGAGCCGGTCGGGGCTGCCGCTTTCGGCCGATGTGCCGCCGGTAAAGCTGCACATCTCTTCCTCCATCTCCGGCATCGGCCGGGCATGGCGCACCCGGCCCTGCTCATAGAGCGCGGCGACCGGTTCGGCGCGGACGATCTTGCCGCGGCTCGCGCGCACCGCGCGGTAGCTGACGTCCGGCGCGATCTGGCGGATCACCGCCTCCACGAGATCGCCGCCATTGTTGACCTCGGCGACCAGCCGGTCGGCCGAAAATTCCCTATACGCCGCGATGGCGCGCGCGGCCCAGCCGGCCGGGCTGGCGCCCTGCAGGCTGCGGTCTGCGAGCACGTAAACGTCTCCGCCGGGCGCACGGCCGGCAACGACAATGCCGCAGGTATCCGCCCGGCGACCGGTGCTCACCGGCGGATCGACGGCGACGACGATGCGGGTGAGCTCGGGCACCGCCGGACACCGCGCCGCCTCGATCATCGCCCAGCTCCACAGCGCGCCCTCGATATCCTCGAGGATCTCGCCCTCCAGCTCCTGCCGGCCGAGCCGGGTGCCGCCATAGCGCCGCTCCACCTCGGCCAGGAAGTGCGGCGACAGATGGCTCGCATTGTCGCGGGTCGAACCCTGCGTCACCAACGCGCCCGGTTCGGCCATCAGCTCCTTCAGGAGCCGGATTGGCCGCGGCGTCGTGGTCACCAGGACCCGCGGCTGCCGGCCGAGCCTGAGCCCGAGAATCAGGTTCTGCCACGCTGCCTCGATGCGCCGCCACTTGGCCAGCTCGTCACACCAGGCGAGGTGGTGCTGCGGGCCACGCAGTTGGTCCGGCTCCTCGGCCGAATAGAGCAGCGCCTGGCAGCCGTTGGGCCAAACCAGCCGACGCCTTGAAATCTCGTAGACGGGCCTGAAGCCCGGCCGGGCCGTGGCGAGGAAGCCGCTCTCGCCTTCCACCATTACGGCGCGGGCGTCGTTTGCGGTCTGCGCCACCAGGCCGATCCGTGCCGGGGCGCCGGGTGGGCCGGTGAGCGGCGAGGCGCCCTCGACCTGCATGCGGATCCACTCGACTCCGGCCCGGGTCTTGCCGAAGCCCCGGCCGGCAACGATCAGCCAGTAGAACCAGTCGCCCGGCGGCGGCAGTTGCGCCGGCCGGGCCCAGAAGCGCCACTCGTGCAGAAGCGCGGCGCATTCGGCGGCGCTCAGGCTGGCAAAGAGCTTGTCTCTGAGTTCGTCGGGCAGAGCGGCGCACTGCTCGGCCAGCGACCCCGCATGCGGTTTCACCGTTTCCCGCGGGACCCCGCCTTGCGCATATCGTCCAGCTTAGACAGCAATCTCTCGCGCGCAGAGGCGCCCTTCTCCGGCAGCGCGCCGTCGTCGCCCGCCGCTTCTGTCTTTTCCGCCTGCTTGCGTTCGCGGTGCATCTTCAAAAGAAACATCCCGAGCGCATCATTGTATTGGACCACCGAGCCGCGTTCTTCACCGCCGTAATAGACCGGCTTCGAGACCCCTTCGGTGGCGCGCTGCCTGAGGATTTCCTCAAGATCATCCATGGCTTCCTCCAAGGCGGAATCCCATTCGGCGCGGAACGCCGCGTCGCTGGTGCGCAGCGCATAGGCACTGGATCGCGACATCGAGACCTTGCGGGCCGCGCCGCTGACATTTCCCGTCCTGCGCAGGGCCTCGATGAAGTTCGCTCTGCGCCTCGCTGTCCATCTCGTCCGTCGCGCCATATATGAGCCCGCGCGGGCCCGGCGCCACGAATCCGCCGGAGGTGCCCGCGTGTCACCAAGTTCAGGTTTTCGGGGAAGGCGGGCCGCTCGACCCACTTTCTGACGTTGAGCCAGACTATACGGATGACCGTGACGCTTGTCAATCCAAAAAAGAACCAAATAGGTAAAAATTTTTGTGCGCGCTGACGCCACCGCAGATCCATGACTAAAATTGAGCGAAAACTAGATTCAAATCAAAATAAAATAAAAGGAAAGTAACCATTAAAATACGCGCTCCAGTTTACCCGTCAGTAAATGAATCGTGATTTAAATATAGCCAATAAATATGTAACGGGGCGTGGAGGTTAAAATGATCAGGCACTTGTTGTTGACATTGTCCATCTCTGCATTTTGTACCGGAACCCTGGTCGGCCAGGCCGCCGCGGATCCGGTCAAAATCCCGCCGGGCCATCGAATTCAGATTGGGCCGTCTGAACCTCAGATAGGCGCCTGCGCCGGCGACGCAGCTTGCGAGACCCGACTGAAGGCCGACCGGGCGCGGGCCGCGCTCGCGCTGATGTATCTCGGCCTCAAGCAGAAATGCGCGACCGGCAATTGCGCAATCAGAACCGCGATCGTGCGGGTGCCGAGGCAGAACTAGTCGGGCGCCCGCGAAACAGTTTTATCGAGTGGCATCCCCCCTTGCCGCCTGAGCGCCTCCGGGCGCTCTTTTTTTGCCGTCATAGTGGTCGACCAGCCGATCCAGTGCGATCGCAAGCACGACCTTGGCCGATCGCGACGGCCAGGCCAGCGCGCGTTCGACCCCCTCGATGGCCTCGTGAAAGCAGCAGACGCGAATCAGGATATCGGCGAGACCCGGGCCGACCGCCGCGATGGCCCCGTCAAAGCGGTGCTTGGCGTGGATTTGTGCCAGTGTGGGGTCGCTATCGACGGGCGCCGCGCGGCGGCCGGCGCCGACAGGCAATCCGTCGTAGCGCACGGTCATGCTCGGCGGCATGCCGGCCCATTCGAAATCGCATCGCAGACGCTCGCCGGCATCATATTGCGCCTGGGTGATGAGGACGCGCCCGTCGCGCCCGCGCCTGCCCACCA
>JAKSBY010000789.1 GCA_022360855.1 Sphingomonadales bacterium
GATCACCTTCGTGGTCGTGCCCATCGTCGCGCCCATCCTGCTGGCCATGGGCGTCAACCCGGTCTGGCTCGGCGTGATGATGGCGATCAACCTGCAAACCAGCTTCCTGACCCCACCCTTCGGCTTCGCGCTTTTCTACCTGCGCGGCGTCGCGCCTGATGCGGTCCGGACCAGCGATATATACAAGGGCGCCCTGCCCTTCGTGGCGATCCAGATCCTCGCGCTGGCGTTTCTGGCCGCCTTCCCGGCCGTCGCCACCTGGCTGCCCGATCAGATCTTTGGTTAACCCGGCTTTACCGGGGTTTACGAGGCATTAACGAATGGCCCGATAGGTTCGGGCCATGACCTCAGGCAAGGCCATAAATCCTGCGCGAACGAAAGGCAAAGATGCGGAGATCGACGACGATCTCTATCTCGCCGAGCGCTTTTGCAAAGAGCGGGACGAGGTGTTGAGAGGCTCCGAACGCAGACCTCGCAGGCAACAGGGCCAGAGCAGCCTACCCTGGCTTGCCGTCGCCCGCTCGGTCGTTTGATTTAGAAGGCCAGGGCGAAGAGCGCCGCAATTACGATAGCGGCAAGGAACAGGGTCTGGAAGCCGAGCGCCAGGAGCGGCTTGGGGCCGACGGCGGTCAGCTTTTCCAGCGAGGTCCTTACCCCCAACGCCGCGACGGCGGTGAGCAGGCACCATTGCGAGGCGTCGCTCATAAGGTCTCTCAGACCGCCGTCGATGACGCCGAAGCTGTTGAGCGCCACGAGCAGGATGAAGGCGAGCAGGAACCCCGGGATCAGCGGCGCTGGCGAGGCGCCGACCTTTTGCCGCGTGCGCATCGAGAACCCGATGATGATGACGACGGGGGTCAAACAGGCGACGCGCAGGAGCTTGACCACGGCGGCGGTGTCACCGGCCTCCGCGGAGATCGTGTAGCCGGCGCCGACCACCTGCGCCACGTCGTGGATGGTGGCGCCAATGAAGACGCCCGCGGCCTGGTCAGAGAAGGCGAACAGGGCGGAGATCAGCGGATAGACCATCATGGCGAGCGTGCTCAGCGTGGTGACGCCGACAACGGTCAGGATGGTGTTGTGCTCCGACCGCTCGTGCCGCGGCAGCACCGAGGCGATGGCGAGCGCCGCGGACGCGCCGCAGATGGCGACCGCGCCGGCCGACAGGATGGCGTGATCGCGCGTCAGGCCGAGCGCGCGGCCGATCAGCGCGCCGATGACGATGGTCAGGGCCACGCTGCCGACCACCAATACGACAACTTCGATGCCGAGATCGCCGATCTCGCCCCACGTCACCCGCACGCCCAAGAGCGCGACACCGATGCGCAGGATATGGCGCGAGGAGAGCATGATCCCCGGGCCCGCCCTGTCGTTCTCGGAAAGATAGTGGAACGCCATGCCCAGAAGCAGGGCAAACAGCATGGCCGGCCCGCCGTAATGCTCCGACAGGTAGCGCGCGGCGATGGCGATGACCCCGGCGAGGATGAGGCCGGGCAGAACACGCCGCAGCTTGGGTGGCAGAGCGCGCAGGCGAAGCGCGGCGGCGGGCTGTTGTTCGGATTCGGACATAGGGCCCCGCTTAAGGCCCGCGTGCCGTTAGCGCAATCCGAATTTGTTGTTTTTGGGGAAGCCCTTGGGCGGCAGCCGGCCCATATTGGCGCGCTTGCCCTCCCAGACCGCGAGGTCGTGCTCGGTGCGCGTGCGCTCGCCCGAGCCGCCCATGCGCCAGGAGAGCCCGTCGGCGCGGTTGAAGACCGTCACGTCCGCCAGGCCACCGCCCTTGTAGCGCTGCAGGATCACACCGCGGCCGCGGGTCATCACCGGCACCTCGTCGAGGGCAAAGACCAGGAGCTTGCGGTTGTCGCCGACCACGGCGACCGCATCACCCTCGGCGGCCAGGCAGGCGACGGCGCGGACCGGGTCTTTGACGTTCATCACCTGCTTGCCGTTCTTGGTGCTGGCGATCAGCGCGTCCGCCTCGGCCAGAAAGCCCCGGCCCTCGGATGACGCGACGAGCACCCGGCTGCCGGGCCGGTGGACGAAGAGCGCCACGATGGCGTCCTCGTTGGGCAGGTCGATCATCAGCCGCACCGGCTCGCCATGCCCGCGCCCGCCGGGCAGCTTGTCGGCGCCCAGGGTGTAGAAACGGCCGTTGGAGGCGAACAGCAGCAGCTTGTCGGTGGTCTGCGCGTGGAGCACGAAGCGGCCTTCGTCGCCCTCCTTGTATTTCAGGGGCTCGTCCAGCGCGACATGGCCCTTGATGCCGCGGATCCAGCCCATGGCCGAGCAGACCACGGTGATCGGCTCCTTCTCGATCATCGCCTCGATGGGCACGATCTCTGCGGTCGGCGCTTCCGCGAAATCGGTGCGCCGGCGGCCGAGCTCGGTGTCCTTGCCGAAGCGTTTTTTGACGTCGCGCAGGTCGTCGGCGATGACCCGCCATTGCTTTGCCACGTCGCCCATCAGATCGAGCAGTTCGGCCTGCTCGTCCTTGAGCGCGTCATGCTCACGGCGGATCTCCATCTCCTCCAGTTTGCGCAGGGATCTGAGCCGCATATTGAGGATCGCCTCGGCCTGCGCGTCGGTCAGCTTGAAGGTGGCCATCAGCTCAGCCTTGGGCTCGTCCTCCTCGCGAATGATGCGGATCACTTCGTCGAGATTGAGGTAAGCGATGAGGTAGCCGGCGAGCACTTCGAGGCGTTTGGCGATCTTCTTGAGCCGGTGGTCGGTGCGCCGCTGCAACACCACGAGCCGGTGGTCGAGGAAGGCCTGCAGGGCCTGGCGCAGGCTCATCACCACCGGCGTGCGATCAGCATCGAGCACGTTGAGATTGAGCGAGACCCTGACCTCCAGGTCGCTCATGCGGAACAGGCTTTCCATCAGCACCTGCGGGTCGACCGTGCGGCTCTTGGGCTCGAGCACAATGCGCACATCCTCCGCCGATTCGTCGCGCACATCGGCCAGGATCGGCAGCTTGCGGTCGTTGACGAGCTCGGCGATGTTCTCGATGAGCTTGGATTTCTGGACCTGGAAGGGGATCTCGGAGACGACGATCTGATAGGTGCCGCGGCCGGTATCCTCCTTCTCCCAGCGGGCGCGCAGGCGGAAGCTGCCGCGGCCGGTCTCATAGGCCTTTTCGATGGCGTCGCGGGGCTCGACCAGGACCCCGCCGGTGGGGAAGTCCGGCCCCGGCACGAAATCAACCAGCTTGGTCACGGTGGCGCGCGGGAACTTGATCAGATGCAGTGCCGCATCGATCAGCTCCGCCGCGTAGTGGGGAGGGATCGAGGTCGCCATGCCGACCGCGATGCCGGTGGCGCCGTTGGCCAGGAGATTGGGGAACGCCGCCGGGAAGACGATGGGCTCCTCATCCTCGCCGTCATAGGTCTCGCGGAAGTCGACCGCGTCCTCGTCGAGGCCGTCCATCAGGGCGCGGGCGACCTCGGTCAGGCGCGCCTCGGTGTAGCGCATGGCGGCGGCGTTATCGCCGTCGACATTACCGAAATTGCCCTGGCCGTCGATCAGCGGGTAGCGCACGGCGAAGTCCTGCGCCAGGCGAACCAGCGCGTCGTAGACCGACTGATCGCCATGCGGATGGTATTTGCCGATCACGTCGCCGACCACGCGGGCGCATTTCTTGAAGCCGGCGGCGGGGTCGAGCTTGAGCAGCCGCATGGCGTAGAGCAGCCGCCGGTGGACGGGCTTGAGCCCATCGCGCACATCGGGCAACGACCGCGCCGTGATGGTCGACAGCGCGTAGGCCAGATAGCGCTCGCTGAGCGCGGACTCAAACGGGGTTTCGACGATGTTTTCGGATGCGTGGGCTGATTGGGTCATAGCCGCGAATATAGCGTCCGCCGTGCCCCCGCTCCACTAGATGTTGGTGTTGGCATGCTTTTTCTTGAGCCGGGCCACCAGCCGGTCCCGGGCCTGCGGCAGGGTCCCGCCGGTGGCGGCCAAAACGTGGCGGCCGAGGAAGAAACCGGTCAGATCGAGCGCTGCGACGATGTCTTCTTCTTCGGCGCCCGTCTCCGGATCGGCCAGGAAACCCGGCAGGGGCAACAGCTTGTCTTTGTAAGGTGCGCCGGCCTCCCGGCTCACCGCCCGCCCGGTCTTCGGCGAAACATAGATCAGATCTTCGGTCACGCCCGTGGCCGCGCATGAGGTGAGGTCGAGGCCATAGCCGAGTTCCTGCAGCAGGCCGACCTCGAACTTCACCAGCCCGGCACTCCAGCCGGCGAGCGGAAGCTCGGCATCGCTGACAAGATCGAGGAAAGCGGCGAGCCCGTGGAAGACGGGCGCGTGCGCCTCCCGCTCCGGCAGGCCGGCGGCCACGAGAGAACAGGCAGACGAAAGCGCCAGGAGCCGGTCCGCGTCATCCAGGATGCGGCCCAGGGATGAGCGGGTGAGCTCCACCGAAAACGTGCCCAGATGTTCGGCAACGCGCGCGCGCCAGCGCGCCCGGACGACGTTACCCGGCTGCAAGGCGCCGCGCTGCCGCCGGCCGCGGCCGCCCCTGACGTAACCCTTGTAACGTCCATGGGCCTCGCTCAGGCAATCGAGAATGGCGCCGGCCTCGCCATGGCCGACCACGCCGAGCACGATCGCCTGGTCATCCCAGTCCATGTTCGCCTCTGTCCCGAC
>JAKSBY010000636.1 GCA_022360855.1 Sphingomonadales bacterium
CCTCCTCGCCGAATTTCTCGTCGGGCACGCCGAACACCTGCACATCCTGTACTTTCTCATGGCGGTGCAGGAATTCCTCGATCTCGCGCGGATAAATATTTTCGCCGCCGCGGATGATCATGTCCTTGACGCGCCCGGTGATGCGGCAGAAGCCGTCTTCGTCCATGACCCCGAGGTCGCCGGTGTGCATCCAGCCGGCATCGTCGATGGCCTCATCGGTCTTCTCGTCATCGTCCCAATAGCCGCGCATCACCGAATAGCCGCGGGTCAGGATCTCGCCCTGGGTCTCGACCGGCGCGGTGCGCTCGTCGGAATCGACGATCTTGACCTGTACATAGGGGTGGATGCGGCCGACGGTGGAGACGCGCTTTTCCAGCGGGTCGTCGGGCAGGGACTGGAAGGAGACCGGGCTCGTCTCGGTCATGCCGTAGCAGATCGTAACCTCCTTCATATGCATGTCGGCGATCACCCGCTTCATGATCTCGATGGGGCAGGTGGCGCCGGCCATGACGCCGGTGCGCAAGCTGGAGAGATCGAAAGAGGCGAAATCGGGGTGGTCGAGCTCGGCGATGAACATGGTCGGCACGCCGTAGAGCGCGGTGCAGCGCTCCTCGGCGACAGCGGCGAGCACGCTCGTCGGCTCGAACGCCTCGTCGGGGAACACCATGGCCGCGCCGTGGGTCATGCAGCCCAAGACGCCCATAACCATGCCGAAGCAGTGGTAGAGGGGGACAGGGATGCAGAGCCGGTCTTCGGGCGTGAAGCGCTGGCGCCCGGCGACGAAGCGGCCGTTATTGAGGATGTTGTGGTGGGTCAGCGTGGCGCCCTTGGGAAAGCCGGTGGTGCCGCTGGTGAACTGGATATTGATCGGGTCGTCGGGAGAAAGTGTCTCGGCGATCGTGCGCAATTCCTGACGTCCGGCGTCGGTCGCCAGCGCTGCGACATCGGCAAAGCGGCGGAAGCCGGAGACCGCCTCTTCGCCGGTGACGATCAACGTCTCCAGATGCGGCAGCTTCTCCGGCCCGAGCTTGCGCACCATGCCGACATAGTCGCTGGTCTTGAATCGGGGCGCCAGCACCAGGGCCTTGCATTCCACCTTATTAAGCGCGTAGTCGAGCTCGGCCAGCCGATAGGCCGGGTTGATGTTGACGAGGATGAGCCCGGCGAGGCCCGTGGCGAATTGGGTGATCACCCATTCGGCGGTGTTGGGGGACCAGATGCCGACGCGGTCCCCGGGCTTGAGCCCGAGCGCCAACAGCCCGGCCGCAAAGGTCTCGGCTTGTTCCTTGAGCTCGGCGTAGCTCAGCCGGACGTTCTGGTGCCGCGCGATCAGCGCCGGTCGGTCACC
>JAKSBY010000352.1 GCA_022360855.1 Sphingomonadales bacterium
AAACCTATGGCGACGATACCGCCGCCGCCATTGCCGAGGCGCATCGCCAGACCCCACCCCTCGATCTCAGCTTTCGCAGCCCGGCCGACAAAGCGGCCGTCGCACAGGCACTCGACGGCCATGAGCTCCCAACCGAGGGGCTTCGGCTCAGGCCCAAAGGCCCCGTCAACGCCCTTCCCGGTTTCGCCGAAGGGCGTTGGTGGGTCCAGGACGTCGCCGCCAGCCTGCCCGCCCGGCTCTTCGGCGATGTCGCCGGCAAAGACGTCGCCGACCTCTGCGCCGCGCCGGGCGGCAAGACCCTGCAGCTCGCGGCTGCCGGCGCCCGGGTCACGGCGGTCGACAAATCTCCCGCCCGCATCGCGCTGCTCGAGGCCAATCTCGCGCGCACCGGCCTGGCCGCGGATCCGGTCACCTCCGATGTCCTCACCTGGCGGCCCGGCCGGCGGTTCGACCACATCCTGCTGGACGCGCCGTGCTCGGCCACCGGCACCATCCGCCGGCACCCGGACATTCCCTATCTCAAGTCTGAGTCGGACATCGCCACGCTGACGGCGCTGCAGGCGGCGCTTCTCGACCATGCCTTTACGCTGCTCGCGGCCGGCGACACCCTGGTCTATGCGGTCTGCTCGCTGGAGCCCGAGGAGGGCCGCGACCAGATCGCTGCCTTTCTGGACCGCCATAAAGACGCCCGGCGCGCGGCCATAGATGCCTCGGAACTGCCGGGGCTCGAACACGTCATCACCGAGGCCGGCGATCTCCGCAGCCTGCCTTGCCATCTCGGCGAACGTGGCGGCATGGATGGGTTTTTCGTCGCCCGCCTCGGACACCGCTAAGCCGGGACTTCCGGTTGCCGGGGCCGGCCCAAGCTGGTAAGCAGCGAGCATGCAAAAATCGGTTCGTCTCGCTCCCTCCATCCTGTCGGCCGATTTTGCCCGCCTCGGTGAGGAAGTGCGCGCCATCGACGAAGCCGGCGCCGACTGGATCCACGTGGATGTGATGGACGGCCATTTCGTGCCCAATATCACCATCGGCCCGGACGTGGTGGCCGCGCTTCGGGACCATTCCGCAAAGCCCTTCGACGTTCACCTGATGATCTCGCCGGCCGATCCTTATATCGGCGAATTTGCCGCGGCCGGCGCCGACATCATCTCCGTCCACCCCGAGGCGGGGCCACATCTGCACCGCACGCTGCAAGCCATCAAGGCCGCGGGCAAACGCGCCGGCGTGGTGCTTAATCCGGCGACCCCGGTCGCGACAATCGGCCACGTGCTGGACGATGTCGACCTGATCCTGGTGATGACGGTCAACCCCGGCTTCGGCGGCCAGGCCTTTATCGCTTCACAACTCGGCAAGATCCGCGAGCTCAGAGCCCTGATCGACGCCTCGGGGCGCGATATCGACCTCGAGGTCGACGGCGGCATCACGGCCGAAACCGCCCCTCTTGCCGTTGCCGCCGGCGCCGATGCGCTCGTGGCCGGCACGGCGAGCTTCAAGGGCGGGCCGGAACATTACGCGGCCAATCTGCACGCGCTGCGCGCCGCGGCAACCGCCGACGTCCGATGAGCCGACCCATGCCGGAGGTTTCCAGCACGGAGACGACCTACAGCTACACGCGAACAGGCGGCGGCGCGGCGGCGGGCCGGTTTATGCGCCGGAGATGGCGCGCGCTACGCCGTCTTGGCTATGCCTCACCGCTCTACCGCTGGCGGCTCGGCGGCAAACACCCGCTCAAGCTGAAAGCAACGCCGGAAGACCTGCCGCTCGGCTCGGCCGGGCGCGGGCGTGCATTGCTCAGAGGGCGCTTCGAGGCCGCCGGCTACCGCATCAGCCTGGATACCGCCGCGGCCTGGCCGGGCCTGGTCGGCGCGCCGCCGGCCTTCGTCGACTGGCTGCACGGCTTCGGCTGGCTCAAGGATCTGGCTGCAGTGGACGACGCCGCGCCGGCCCGCGCACTGGCCGAGGCGCTGGTGAAGAGATGGATCGCCGCCTTTGCCGGCTATGACCGCCTCGCCTGGAGCCCGGAACGCGCCGGCCCGCGTATCGCCAACTGGATCATCCACGCGCCTCTGATCCTGCATTCCGGCGATATGGTCTACCGCTCGTCGGTGCTCAACAGCCTGGCGCATCAGGCGCGGCATCTCAGGCGCACAATCGCCGATACGGAGCCCGGCACGGCGCGTATCGAGGCGCTTTCCGGGCTGGTTCTGGCCGGTCTGTTCCTGCCGGGGATGGAGGCGCTGGCAACGCGGGGCCTGAAGCAGCTTGAACGCGTGATCGTCGGATTCGTCCATGCCGACGGCGGCACCGCCAGCCGCAATGTCGGTGACGCGGTTGCCACGCTGGAGGCGCTGGTTCTGCTAAAGGCCGCCATGGCCGGCGACGAAGCGGCCCCAGTCCCTTGGCTACAGGCGGCCATCGACCGGCTGGTGCCGTTCATCAAGTCGCACCGCCACGGCGACGGCGGCCTGGCGCTGTTCCAGGGCAGCTTCGCCGGCGACGCCGCGCGGCTCGACGCGGTTATCGAACGCTCGGGCGCCGGCGGGCGGGCTATCTCCACCATGCCGCATACGGGCTATCAGCGGCTGAAGCGCCGCCGCGGCATGGCGATCATCGACATCGGCGTGCCGCCAAGGGCCGCCCTCTCCCGCCGCGCCCATGCCGCGCCGCTCGCTTTCGAGTTTTCCGACGGCCCGCACCGGATCGTCGTCAATCTCGGCGGCACGGCGGACGGCTGGGCGGCGCAGGGCGAAGAGCTTTCCGAGCTGGCGCGCAGCACCGCGGCGCATTCGACCCTGGTCGTCGGCGATACCAACGCCGCCCGCCTGCGCCCCGGCGCCGTCGCCGGCAACGGCCCGGCAAGCACGGCGCTCAGGCTCGACAGCGACGCCGGCGCGCTTATCGAGGCGTCGCATGACGGCTATGCCAGGCGTTTCGGCGTCATCCACCACCGCCGGCTCTATCTCAATAGTGACGGCTCCTCCCTGCGCGGCGAGGACCGGCTCGAACGGCGGCAGGGCGGCGGCCTTTCGGGTACGCTTGCGGCGCGGCGGCGGCCGGGCTTCGATCTCCGGTTCCATCTCCATCCTGACGTCACGGCGTCGGAAACCCAGGATGGCAAAGCGGTCATCCTGCGCCTGGAGAACGGGCGCGGCTGGCTGTTCCGGGTCGCCGGCGGCGACGCCGCCATTGCCGACAGCCTGTTCGTCCCCACGCCGGGCCAGCCACGGCGCACCTCGCAGATCGTCGTCCACGGCACGGCCGACGAGGACGACAAGATCGTCAAATGGTCGTTCAACCGGCTCACAGGATAATTCCTACGATCAAAGGGATTCCAATCGCCGGAAAACTGCTCTAAGTCGTCTCGCCAAGATCGCAAGTTAACTCGCCAATCATAAGGAAGACAGAGTGACGGAAATGATCCCGCTCCGCCGGGCATTGTTGTCGGTTTCCGACAAGACCGGCCTTGTGCCTCTGGCCGAGGCACTGGCGCGCCACGGCGTCGAAATCCTCTCGACCGGGGGCACGGCCAAAGGCATCGCCGAGGCCGGAATCGCGGTCACCGAGGTCGCCGACTACACGGGCTTCCCGGAGATGATGGACGGCCGCATCAAGACCCTGCATCCGAAGATCCACGGCGGCCTCCTGGCGGTGCGCGACGATCCCGGCCATGCCGGCGCCATGACCGAGCATGAGATCGGCGCCATCGACCTGGTGGTGATCAACCTGTACCCGTTCGAGGCGACCGTCGCTTCCGGCGCCGAGGCCGCCACCGTGATCGAGAATATCGACATCGGCGGGCCGGCGATGATCCGCTCGGCGGCCAAGAACCACCGCTACGTGACGGTGATCACCGACCCGGACGATTACGCCAAGCTGATCGCCGCCCTCGACGCCAATGGCGGCGCCACGCCGTTCGATTTGCGGCAAGCGATGGCCGCCAAGGCCTATGCGCGGACCGCGGCCTATGACGCGGCGATCTCCGGCTGGTTCGCCCGCGCACTGGGCCACGACTTCCCGGACCGACTGATCCTCGCCGCCGACAAGACGGACGAATTGCGCTACGGCGAGAACCCGCATCAACAGGCGGCATTCTACCACGAACCGGCGGACCCGCGGCCGGGCATCGCCAGCGCCCGCCAGCTGCATGGCAAGGCCTTGAGCTACAACAACCTCAACGACACCGACGCGGCTTACGAGCTGGTCAGCGAGCTCGGCGGGGAGGCGCCGGCGGTCGCCATCATCAAACACGCCAACCCTTGCGGCGTGGCCCGCGCGGAGGAGCTCGAGGCCGCCTATCGGGCGGCGCTGCGCTGCGATCCGGTCTCCGCTTTCGGCGGCATCGTCGCGCTCAACCGACCGGTCGACGCCCCAACTGCTGAGGCCATCTCGGAGATCTTCACCGAGGTCATCATCGCGCCCGATTTCGACGATGGCGCCCTGGAGGTGTTGACCGCCAAGAAGAACCTGCGGGTGCTCGCCGCCAACGCGCTGGCCGACCCGGCAGCGGCCGGGCGGGCCGTCAAGTCGGTGGCCGGCGGCTATCTGGTGCAGGGTCGCGACAATGGCGTGATCGGCGCGGCGGACCTGAAGGTCGTCAGCAAACGTGCGCCGAGCGAGGCCGAGCGCGCCGACCTGCTGTTCGCCTTCAAGGTAGCCAAGCACGTCAAGTCCAACACCATCGTCTACGCCAGGGACGGCGCCACGGTCGGCATCGGCGCCGGGCAGATGAGCCGGGTCGATGCGGCACGCATCGCCGCCCGCAAATCGGCCGATGCCGCGGAAGCGGCGGGCGAGGCCGCGCCACTAGCGCAAGGCTCGGTGGTCGCCTCCGACGCCTTCTTCCCCTTTGCCGACGGGCTATTGGTGGCCGCCGAGGCCGGGGCCACCGCGGTGATTCAGCCCGGCGGCTCGATCCGCGACGACGAGGTCATCGCCGCCGCCGATGAGGCCGGTCTCGCCATGGTCTTCACCGGCATGCGGCATTTCCGGCATTAGGACGATATCGCCCCCTCACCCTCCGCGCCTGCCGACGCTCCTCCCTCTCCCCCCAACTCTCTTAAGGGTTTGGGGAGAGGGCTGGGGTGAGGGGGCGGTACTGCCTTAACCCGCTTTCGGCAGCAATGCGCGCAGGTGGCGGGCGGCAAAGCTGAGCTTGCCGACGGTCACCTGGCCCGAGGATTTGAGATCGGAGAGAAGCCGCTCGGCGCGCACCAGGACGGACGCATGCGCCTCGGTCCAGGCCTGCACCGCCTTGGTCGCCGACGGCGTCTGCGCGTCCTTGAGAATGGTCTGGGTCAGCACCCGCTGCTGATCGGCGAAATCATCCATCAGCGCGTGCACGGCGAGGCGGTCCCAGTGATCCTCGCTGGAGATCGCCTCGGCGGTCTGGCGCAGCCAGGCGAAGCCGATACGGTAGCCGATATCGAAATAGCCCTTGCCGACATCGATGACGTTGCGCGCGAGCGCATCCGACACCCGCACGATGTCGCAGGCCGCGCCGAGGGCCTCCAGGCTGGCGACCCGACGCGCCAGCGCCGCCGGCACATTCTGCTCCCGGAACATCGCCTCGCGCGACTTGAAGGATTCCAGCTCCAGCTTGCTCAGCACCTTGTTGGGGGCTTCGAGCAGTTGCCGCAGGCCCTCGCGATATTTGTTGATCGCCTTCTTGATGTCGATCGGGCATTCGAGCGCGTGCAGGAACCACACCGCCTGGTGCTTGATCAGCTCGCCGACCTCGATATGCATCAGAGTCTGGATCGCCGAGGGCACCTTGTAGTCCAGCGCGTCGATGGCCGGCCAGACCTCGCTGAGGCCGAAAGCGTCGCGCACTACCACATAGGCGGCGACGATCTGATCGGTGGGCAGGCCGGTCTCCTCGCGCACCTCGTGCATGAAGGTGAGCCCGGCGCGGTTGATTACCTCGTTGGCCAGGGTCGTGGCGATGATCTCCCGGCGCAGGCGATGCCGCTTGAGCTGCTTTTCGTATTTGGCCCGCAGCACTTTCGGGAAGGACCGGCCGAGCTCGGGCACGAAATAAGCATCGTCCATGAGCGGGCTTTCCACCAGCGCGTCGTTCACGGCCATCTTGGCATAAGCCAGAAGCGTGGCGATCTCCGGGCGCACCATGCCGTCCTGATTCAGCGCCATCTCCGAGAACTGCTCCTCGGTGGGCAGGTTCTCGATGACCCGGTCGAGCCGCCCGGCGCGCTCCAGGCTGCGGATCAGCCCGGCATGGTTCTCGCGGCTCTTCAGGGCCTGCGCCTGGGCCATGGAGATGGCCTGGGTCTGCAGGTAATTGTCTTCGAGCACGATGTCGGAGACCTCGCCGGTCATCTCGGCCAGGAGCTGATCGCGCGCCTCCTTGCCGAGCCCGCCCGAGGCCACCGCGTCGGCCAGCAGGATCTTGATATTGACCTCCTTGTCGGAGCAGTCGACGCCGGCGGAATTGTCGATGAAGTCGGTATTGACGTGGCCGCCGGCTTGCGCGAACTCGATGCGCGCCTCCTGGGTCATGCCGAGATTACCGCCCTCGCCGACCACCCGCACGTTGAGCTCGGTGGCATCGACGCGGATCAGGTCGTTGGCCCGGTCGCCGGCATCGCCGTGGCTCTCGTAGCTCGCCTTGACATAGGTGCCGATGCCGCCGAACCACAACAGATCGGCGCGCGCTTTCAGGATCGCGTTGATCAGCTCCAACGGGCTCAGGCTCTTGGCGTCGATGCCGAGGAATGCACGGATCTCCGGTGTCAGAGCGATGGTTTTGGCGCTACGCGGGAAGATGCCGCCGCCCTTGGAGATGAGCGCGCGGTCGTAATCCTCCCAGCTCGAGCGGGCGAGCTTGAACAGCCGTCGCCGTTCCTTGAAGCTCTCGGCCGGGTCCGGATCCGGATCGATGAAGATGTGGCGGTGGTCGAAAGCGGCCTGGAGCTTGAGCGTCTTCGACAGCAGCATGCCGTTGCCGAAGACATCGCCGGACATGTCGCCGATGCCGATCACCGTGGCGACGTCCTTCTGGATATTCAGGCCCATCTCCCGGAAATGGCGCTGCACCGAAACCCAGGCGCCTTTGGCGGTGATGCCCATCTTTTTGTGGTCGTAGCCGACAGAACCGCCGGAAGCGAAGGCATCGCCGAGCCAGAAATCGTGATCCAGCGCCAGCCCGTTGGCGATATCCGAGAAGGTCGCAGTGCCCTTGTCGGCGGCGACCACGAGATAGGGGTCGTCGCCGTCGCGGCGCACGGTCCCGGCCGGCGGCGCGATCTTGCCCTTGACCAGATTGTCGGTAATGCCCAAGAGGCTGGTGATGAAGATGCGGTAGCAGCCGATGCCCTCCTCGAGCCAGGCCTCGCGGCCGCCATCGGTGGGCAGGCGCTTGGGCACGAAGCCGCCCTTGGCGCCAACCGGCACGATGACCGCGTTCTTGACCTGCTGCGCCTTGACCAGCCCCAGGACCTCGGTGCGGAAATCCTCCGGCCGGTCGGACCAGCGCAGCCCGCCGCGGGCGACCATGCCGCCCCTGAGATGCACGCCCTCGACCCGGGGCGAATAGACGAAGATCTCGACGAAGGGCCGCGGCTTGGGCGCCTCGTCCATCTCGGACGAGCGGATCTTGAAGGCGAGCCCCGGCCGCGGGCGATCATCGATCGGATTGCGGTAGGCGTCCTGGTAGAAATTCGTCCGCAAGGTGGCGCCGACGGCGGCCACGTAGGTGCGCAGGATGCGGTCGCGGTCGAGGCTGGAGACCTGGTCGAGATCATGCAGAATCTCGCGGCTGAGCGTGCCCGCCGCGTCCTGGCGCGTCTTGGCGGCCGGCCCGGCCGGATCGAACTGGATGGCGAACAGGCGCAGGATCTTGCGCGCGATCTCCGGATACTGCGTCAAACAGGAGGCGACATAATCCTGACTGAACGGCAGGCCGATCTGCCGGAAATATTTGGCATAGGCCCGGAAGACGACGATCTCCTGCCAGTCGAGCCCGGCCTCGATGGCGAGCGCGTTGAAGGCGTCGTCTTCCACATTGCCGCACCACACCTCGGTCAGCAGTTCCTCGACGATGGGCTTGATCCCGGCGGCGTCGATCTCCTGATCGGCTTCGCTTTCCAGGAAAAAGTCGTGGACGCAGCCGCCGCTCTCGTCCTGCAGCTCGTAGGAATTCTCGTTGATCACCCGCAAGCCGAGATGCTCGAGCATGGGCAGGCAATCGGAGAGCGGCACGACCTCGCTGGCGTGATAGATCTTCAGCCGCACCGCGCAGTCCGCATCGGAGCGCCGGCGGTAGATATCGAAGCCGACAGCTTTGCCGGCGGCGAGCTCTTCGAGATTCTCGATATCGATGACCGCTTGGCGGGCCGTGAAATCGTCCCGATAGGCGAGCGAAAAGACGGGGGTATAGGCCCGTACCAGCCGGTTGCCGTCTTCCTCGCCATACTTTTCCAGAAGCGCGTCGTAGAGATGGTGGGACCAGTCCTTGGCCGCCTCCATGAGGCGCTCGTTGATCTCGGACATATCGACATCGGGGACGTGGCCCGGCTTGGTGCGGATGATGAAATGCCAGCGCGCGATCACGTCTTCGGAAAGCTGCGCGTAGTAGACCGAGATCTCGCCATTGAAGGCGTCGCAAAGGATCTGCTCGACCTTCTTGCGCAGGATCGAGTTGTAATTGTCGCGCGGCACATAGACCAGGGCCGAGATGAAACGCTCGAATTTGTCGCGGCGGATAAACGCCCGGGCCCGCGGCCGTTCGAGCAGGTGCAGGATGCCGAGGCTGGTCTCCAGGAGCCCGTCTTCGGCGATCTGGAACAATTCGTCGCGCGGGAAATTCTCCAGGATATGCCCGAGCGCCTTGCCCGCATGGCTGCGCGGGTCGAAGCCCGAACGTTCCGCCACGTTGGAGACCTTGAAGCGCAACAGCGGCACTTCCAGCGGGCTCCGCGAATAGGACAGCGAGGTAAACAGACCGACAAAACGGCGCTCGCCGATGACTCGGCCGGCGGCGTCGAAGATCTTCACCCCGACATAGTCGAGATGCACCTGGCGGTGAACCATCGCCTTGACATTGGCCTTGGTAATGATGATCGGCTCGGGCAGGGTGAGGAAATGCCGGATTTCCGGCGAGATCGCGGTCAGCCCCTCCTTGCCGCGCAGGATGTACCGGGACGGATCGCGCAAAATGCCGAGGCCCGAGCCCTCGACCGCGTTGAAGTCGGAGGATTTCGGATCGCCTTCGAAGCGGTATTCGCGAAAGCCGAGAAAGGTGAAATGATCGGCGGCGAGCCAGCGCAGATAGCCGATGGTCTCGTCGTTGAGATCCTCGCCCGCCGAGGTCGGGTGGACGGTCAGCGAGGCCACGGTTTCGTCGATCTTGGCCATCATCGCCTTCCAGTCGGCAACGGCGAGCTGGACGTCCTCGAGTACCTGCAGGAGATGCGCTTCGATCTCCTTGAGCTGCGCGGCGTCGGAGCAGGCGTCGATCTCGATATGGATGCAGGATTCGTGCATCCTCTTGGTTTCGCGGTCGTCGCCCGGATCGGCCACGCGGAGCGTCTCCTGGCGTTCACCCTTGTCGTCGCGATCGACCACGAAAATCGGGTGATGCACGGCGTGAATGCCGTAGCGCATGGTGATGTTGAGCCCGCCGGTCACCGAATCGACCAGGAACGGCATGTCGTCATTGACGATCTGGATCACCGTATGCGGCGTCTCCCAGCCGTCGCGGTCCGCTTTCGGGTTGAACACCTTGAGCCTGACCTGGCCGCGCTTGCGGCTGGCGGCCAGCCGCCACATGGAATGGGCCACGGCAAAAAGATCGGAGACCGCCAGATTGATGATGTCTTCCGGCGCCGATGCGCCGTAAAACCCATCGATGAAGCGTTTCACATCCTCGCGATCGCTCGCCGCCACCTGCCCGTCCGCGTAGGCCTTCACGCCCGCGACGATGGAGTCTTTCTTTGCCCAGGTTTTCACGATCCACTCCCGAGAGTCATTGTTCTCATCCTGTGCCCCAGCGAGGCTAGCCGGTTTTGCTGATGCATTTGCGTTCGCGGCCTCTATGCGCCGTCCAAATCAAGTGCGCGCGCAGCCCGCCTGATGGCCGCCTCGATGGCGCTGCGGCGTTCCGGCAACACCCGGATCGGCTCGACGCCGCCATCCGCACGGCGGCGCGCAAGCAGAAGGGCGAAGTCGCCGTCCTCCGTGACGTTAACCGTCGTCAGATCAATTGCATTGAGCCGCATCAGGCGGTCGATCGCATCAGCAAGTTGGCTCGCCTGACTCTGACCGGACCGCGCGCGCCGGTTTTCGCGCTCCGACCTGACGCAGCCCTTGATGCCGCCCTCCTGGCCGGCGATGAAACGCGCCACGGTCTCGGGCGTCTCGCCCTGAGCCCGCGCGTAAGCCAATGCGGCGGCGTATTCGGTGAGCCGGGTCTTGTCGTAGTCGACGCCGAAGACCAGCTTGAGGACCGGCGTGAAGGGCGCCCGAACCTGGCGGGTGATGCCGGCTTGCGCCAATATCTCGCGGTAGCTGTCCAGGTCCGCCTCGAGGGCATGATAAAGCCCGAAGACCAGGCCAAGCGCATCGTAGAGCGCGGCCCGGTTGGCCGAGCCCAAGGCCAGCATGGCGCTCACCTGACGTTGCGTCCAAACCACCTGTTCGGCGAGGTTCATCGGAACAGGATCAAGATCGAGCTCGTCCTCGGCGACATCCTCCACGAGCACGATCGCCGGCTCGTCCTCGGCCGGCTCGTCTGCGCGCCCGCCAAGCCGTTCGCTCTTCCAGTTGGCGACTCCCAGAATGAAATGAACATGCTCATTGTCGTCTGACAGGGGCAGCAGAATCCCGCGATAGAGCGTGTTCTCGTCTTCCGCGGTTTCGAACTCCGCCTCGAAGCCGATGGGCGACCGGTTCGCCAGAACCTCCATATGATGCGTGCCGAGACGGCCGATCAGGCTCTGGCGCGGGGCATCCGCCAGCGGCCTGCCGGTCAGCCGGGCGTCGCTCTGGGCCTGCAAATCAACGCCGATAAAGCGGATCTCAGGAGTCGCGTAGCCTTGCGAAAAATCGATCAGGAAGCTCTGGTCGCGGAAGAAGGCGATGGCCTCGCTGGTGAAATCCACGAGCGACGGAAACTCGCGCCCGTCGAGCAGCGAGGCCCAAAGCTCATAGGCCAGGATATGAAGGCGCCGCTCCTCGAGATCCTCGACATCGCTGGCGTCATCCGGTGCGGCTTCGGCTTCGTCCATGAAGTCCGTCATGGGATTAGGCATCTCGGCCTGTTTGAGTCACGAACTAGCGTGTTAGTCGAGCGGTCTAAAGGAAACGTTAACCACGCTGGCTTGGCACAACTTCCTGAGCGTTGCAAGGAGTTGTCTTACCCAACCCGGGATTCTCCCGAACCTTCCTATTCCTTGCGGGTCAGGATCACCGTAAAGGGGTCGGGCGGGAGATCGACGAGGATTTCCAAAGTCGCCTCGTCGGCAAGCGTGTAGACTAGCCGTTTCAGCTGGCCCTCGGCCCAGGCGGTATTCTCAAAAGTCGCGCGCGTCGTCGAGGCCCCGGTCAGGCGCAGGGTAATGGGCTCGTCCTCCCAGGCCACGTAATCCGGGCCGAAATGCTTGAAGCGGTAAGTCACGCCGGACGACTCTTGCGTGAGAATCAGGAATTCGAGCACCGGTGCGCTGCCGTGCCCGGTCAGGCGGAAGACGCCGACCATGGTACCGCCGGCGGGGCCGAACCAGCCCTCCTCCACCCGGCCGCCGAGACCCGCGCCCTGCCAATGGCCGGCGATCCAGGCGACATCGTCAAGAGTGTAGGCGCGCGGATCGTTGCCGTCGGCGGCCACGGGGCCGGCCAACATTCCGAAGGCCGTGACGAGCGCCATCAGCCGACACAGCGCTGCCCTGCCCATGATCTTCCTCATTGCGAAGCCCGACTTTCTTGTGCGCCACTATTGCCGCGGCGGCAATTTTATGCAGTGTTTGACGGCATAACAACAGAACATCCTTTGGGGCCGCGTATGGCTGGGGACAGGTTTAACAATCTGGTCGCGTTGTTTTTCGACCGGGCGGCGGAGAAAGGCGACAAGCCGTTTCTCTGGACCAAACAGGGCGAAACCTACCAGCCGCGGAGCTGGGCCCAAGTGGCCGCCGACGTCGCCCGCCTGGCCGCGGCGCTCAAGACCCGCGGCGTCGAGCCCGGCGACCGGATCGCGCTGGTTTCCGAAAACCGGCCCGAATGGCTGATCGCCGATCTCGCGATCATGGCCGCCGGCGCCATCACCGTGCCCACCTACACCACGAATACCCGGCGCGACCATCTGCATATTCTCGAGAATTCGGGCGCCAAGGGCGCCATTCTCTCGACCCGGCGGCTGGCCACCGCCTTCCTGCCCGCAGCCCATCAGTCGGACCCGCTCGGCTTTGTCATCGCCATGGAGGATCCGAAGATCGCCCAGAGCATCAACGCCGAGATCCACCTTTGGGATGACGCCATCGGCGCGGAAAAAGCCGAGGTCACCGCGCTCCATGAAAGCGCCAAGGGCGTGGTGCGGGACCAGACCGCGTGCATCATCTACACATCGGGGACCGGCGGTGCTCCGAAGGGCGTCCTCATTCATCACGGCGCGATCCTGCACAATTGCGAATCCGCCAAGCTGGTACTCGACGAAATCAGCCGCGGCCAGGACGCCTTTTTGTCGTTCCTGCCCTTGTCGCACGCCTATGAGCACACCGCCGGGCAGTTCCTGCCGATCTTCCTCGGCGCCGAGATCTACTACGCCGAGAGCATCGAAAAGCTTGCCGCCAATATGCAGGAGGCCAAGCCGACCGTGATGGTCGTCGTGCCGCGGCTGTTCGAGCTTTTGCGCAACCGGCTGATCAAAGCCATGGAAAAGGAGAGCGCCACCAAGCAGAAGCTGTTCGCCCGCGCGCTCGAACTCGGCCGCAAGCGCTACGAGGCGTCGGAGAGTCTGACCTTCAAGGAGACGATCGAAGACGCCATCCTCGAGCGCACGGTGCGCCGCAAGGTGCGCAAACGCTTCGGCGGGCGCCTCAAGGCGCTGGTCTCCGGCGGCGCGCCCTTAAGCCCGGAGGTCGGCCTGTTCTTCACCGCCATCGGATTGCCGCTCCTGCAGGGCTACGGCCAGACCGAATCGGGTCCGGTGGTCTCGGTCAACCGGCCGTCGGCGCCCAAGATGCATACCGTCGGGCCGCCGCTTGCCGATGTCGAGGTGAAGATCGCCAAGGACGGCGAGATCCTGCTCAAGGGCGAGCTCGTGATGCAGGGCTACTGGCGCGACGAGGACGCCACGGCGGAAGCGCTTAAGGAGGGCTGGCTGCATACCGGCGATGTCGGCCATCTGGATCAGGACGGCCACCTGATTATCACCGACCGCAAAAAGGATCTCATCGTCAACGACAAGGGCGACAACGTCTCGCCGCAACGCATCGAAGGCATGCTGACCCTGGAGCCGGAGATCGCGCAGGTCATGGTTTTCGGCGACCGCAAGCCCTATCTGGTCGGCCTCGTCGTGCCCGATGCCGAATGGCTGCTCGAATGGTGCAAGGCGCACAAAAAGCCCGTGCGGCTCGCGGAAATCGTCGACGACGAGGATCTCAAGCGCGCGCTCGGCGACGCGGTCTCGCGGGTCAATGGTCTGTTGAACAACCTCGAACGGGTCCGCCGCTTCGCGATCGCGAACGAGCCCTTCACCATTGAAAACGAGCAGATGACCCCGACCATGAAGATCCGCCGGCATGTCATCTCGAAAGTGTATGAGAGCCAATTGGAAGCCATGTATTAGGCGATGGGAGTGTTGATCTGATGAGTCGTGCCTGTTGCCTCGCGTTCCGCCTTCTCATGCTTTTTGCCGCTGTTTTGGCGACTTCCTGTTCCAAGGACGACATCACCGACCATGTCGACCTGGAGCGGTTCGAACGCGACCTGATCGAGCATACGATTCGCCCCTGGCATGACCGCGCGCTGCGCCCAAACGGCTTCTTTGCGACCGAATTCGATCGCTTCTGGGGGCCGGTGGAAGGCTACTCGGACACGCTGGTCTATCAGTCGCGGCTGATCTACATGATGGCGCTGGCCTATGACGTCACCGGCGAGCCAGAATTTCGCCGCGCAACCGAGATGGCCGCCGACTTTTTGCTGGAGCACGCCCGCGATCCCGAGTCGGGTCAGTGGTACCGGCGTGTCGCCGAGGACGGCGCGCTCGTTTTCGGCGGGCTGCATCCATACGGCTACACCTATGTGATCTTTGCGCTGTCTCACGCCTACCGCGTCACGGAACGGGAGGGCTATCTGCAGGCGGCATTGGAAACCTGGCAGTCCGACGTGTGGGCCGGGCTCACGGCGGCCCGGCAGTTCGCCTCCGGCCAGAGGATTGAGCCACGGGAATCCGAAGCCTGGAGCCAGAATCCGCTGCTGCACCTCTTCGAGGCGCTGCTGGCGCTCTATGAGGTGACCGGCAACGACGAAGTTTGGAACGATGTGAAGGCGGTCGCCAAATTCCTGGATGGCAGACTTCTCGGCCCATCGGGCAATTTCCTGCCCGAATGGTATGACCAGAACTGGCAGCCCTTGCCGGACGACGCCGGCGGCTATGTCAGCCTGGGCCATCAGATGGTGTGGACGTTTCTCTTGAGCCGCGCCGTCGAACTCGGTCTGGACCCGCACTATCGGGCGCTTGCGGAGCGTTTGCTCGACAGTGCCGTCGAAACAGGCGTGAGGTCGGAAGACGGCGCGCTCGCCAGAAGGCGCGACCTCGCCGGCGAGGTGCGCGGCCGGGAGGGCGGCTGGTGGCAGCAATGCGAGCTGATGCGCGCGCTGATACATTTCGCGGCGGGCCACGGGCGGGCGGACCTTTGGCCGCTCTACGACAAAGCCTCCATGTATGCGCGCATCCACTTCGCGGACTTCGAGAATGGCGGCTGGTCCCTCAATAGCGTCTTGGACGGCGGCCGAGGCAGGAAAGCCATCGGCTACCACTGCGTCGTGATGTATCAGGAAGCCCTGCGCTATCGACAAAAATGAGGCCGGTTCCCGAAGGAACCGGCCTCTGTCGTCCTGACCGCTAGGGGGGTAGGAGGGAGCTTAGTCGGGCAGAACGACGGAATCGATGACGTGGATGACGCCGTTGGAGGCGAGAATATCCGCTGCCGTGACCTGGGCCTCGTCGACCCTGACGCCGTCACGGGCGTCGATGGCGAGCGTGGAGCCCTGGACGGTCGCCACGTCCAGCGCCTTGCCGGCGATATCGCCGGACATCACTTTGCCGGGGATGACGTGATAGGTCAGGATCGCCGCGAGCTGCGCCTTGTTCTCGGGCTTCAGGAGGTTGGCGACCGTGCCTTCGGGCAGCTTGGCAAAAGCCGCGTCGGTCGGGGCGAAAACCGTGAACGGGCCGTCGCCTTTCAAAACGGCGACCAGGTCGGCGGCCTGCACCGCGGCGACCAGAGTGTTGAAGCTGCCGGCGGCAACGGCGGTATCGACGATATCAGCGGTCGCCTTCGCATGGCCGCCGTGGCCGTCGGCCCGAGCGACCTGACTGCCGAATACCAACACCAACGCGCCGAGCGCAGCGGCGAAAGATTTGTAGTTGAGCATCGCATGATCCTCGCTGGGTTTGACGTGAACACCCGCTACTACGCCGCCCGGCGCGGACCGGATCACACGGCCCTTCCCGCATCCGAAAGTAGCGTGCGCTTGAAATAAAACCGTCTTCACGGCTGATCCGCCGGGCGGGGGGTTGCGTATGATGGCGCAGAGGTGCTTATGATGCGCTCAGCGCTGATCATGTCGATCCATGAAGGTAAGACCGGGCCCCGGGACAATGCCGCCGCGATGGCCCGTCTGGTCGTAAGAGTCGCCGAAGCGCGCGATCGCGCCGCTTTCGAGCAGCTCTTCCGGCATTTCGCGCCGCGTGTGAAAAGCTTCATGCTGCACAAGGGCGCCGACCGGGAGACCGCCGAGGAGCTGGCGCAGGAGACGATGCTCAGGCTGTGGCGCAAGGCGCATCTCTACCGGCCGTCCAAGAGCGCCGTCTCGAGCTGGGTGTTTACCATCGCGCGCAACCTGCGCATCGACCGCATGCGCCGCGAATCGATCCGTCAGTACGAGGATATCGGCGATTACGACGCGCCGTCGACCGATCCCATAAGCGATGATCTGGTGGGCCGGCGCCAGGAGAGCGCCGCGCTCAGCGAATCTCTGGCGCAGCTGCCGAGCGAACAGACCGAGGTCATGCGGCTCGCCTTTATCGACGATCTCTCGCAGCGGGAGATCGCCGACCGGCTGGACCTGCCGCTGGGCACGGTAAAATCGCGCATGCGCCTGGCTTATGCCAAACTGCGCGTCGCGCTGGAAGGTGACCTATGAGTATCAGCCATCATCTGGACGACGCCACCTTGATGGCGCTGGCGTCCGGCACGCTGGACGAGGCATTCGCGACCGTCGCCCTGGCCCATGTGGACTGGTGCGACCAGTGCCGGGCGGCCTTGCAGAAGGCGGAAGCGATCGGCGGCGCGGCGCTGGAGCAGCTCGCGCCGGAACCGGTAGACAATGACGCCCTGGCCGCCACCTTGGCGCGGTTGGACGACGCCGACGACGATGCCGGGCCGGTGGCGGCGGCGGAAGACACCGTGGTCGACTTGAGCGCCCCCGGGCCGCTCGCGCAGCTGCTCGGCCGGCCGCTGGCGGAGGTGAAGTGGAAGAAGCTTCCGGGCGGAATCGCGACCTGTGAGCTGCCCACGTCGGCAGGCGTCAAGAGCCGGCTGCAGCTCCTCAAGATCGGCCCCGGCCGGTCGATCCCGGAACACGGCCACCGCGGCAACGAGCTGACGCTGATCCTGGCCGGCTCCTACACCGACGCCTTCGGCCGCTTCGGCCGCGGCGACATCGCCGATGTCGACGCCACCGTGGCGCACCGGCCAGTGATCAATCCCGGCGAAGACTGCATCTGCCTGGTCGCCTCCGAGGCGCCGATGAAGTTCCACAGCCTGATCCCGAAGCTTTTGCAGCCGCTCATGAGGATTTGACGATCTAACGCGACGCCGGTTAGACCCTCTTGCCAAAAGCAGGTATAACGCCTATGTTGTGTCCGGTTCTCGATACCGGGTATAACTGTGCAATCCATCGGCCTCGCCCTGCAAACGACCTTCGCCGAACTCATCGAACGATGCCTTGACGCCAGCTTCGATCAGGACTTCGACGAACAGGGTCAATTCGTGAAGGTGACATCCAAGGGGCGCGGCTACTGGTACTTCCAGAAGTATCAGCACGGCGGCCGCGAGCGCCGCTATGTCGGCCCCGTCGCGGAGCCGGCAATCACCGACCGCGTCGAAAAATTCAAGGCGCTGAAAGCGGATTTCACGGAGCGGCGCGAGATGGTTCGGGCGCTCGGTCAGGTTCTGCCGCGTCCCGATCCCCTGACCGGCGCCATCATCGAGGTGCTCTGGAAGGCAGGCTTTTTCCGCCTCAGGGGCGTTCTGATCGGGACGGCGGCCTTTCAAGCCTATGCCGGCCTGCTTGGGGTCAAGCTGCCGTCCACGTCGCTCATGACCCAGGATGCCGACTTCGCTCAGTTCAAAGCGATATCGGAGGCGGTCGACGATACGATGCCGCCGGTCCTCGACGTTCTTCGACAGGCCGACGGCAGCTTCACGCCTGTCCCCGGCCTCGACTCCCGATCGGCGACGGCATTCATCAACGATGACCGGTACAGGGTCGAGTTTCTGACCCCCAATCGCGGCAGCGAAGACCATCAGGGCAAGGCAGCGAATATGCCGGCGTTGGGTGGCGCCGGCGCGACACCGCTGCGCTTTCTGGATTTCCTGATTAAAGACCCTGTCTGGTCAGTCGTGCTCCATCGCGGCGGCGTTCCCGTGCGCGTCCCGGATCCCGCGCGCTATGCCGTCCACAAACTGATCATCTCCACGCGGCGTCGCGAGAGCTCGTTCGCCAAGGCCGACAAAGACCGGTTTCAGGCCAGCATTCTCATCGAAACGCTGTCAAAGCAGCGCTCTTTCGAGCTGGGCGAAGCGCTTGCGATTGCCGCGAGCAACGGTCCGAAGTGGAGAGCAGCGATCAAACAGGCGTCAACCGGGCTGGATCAGGAAATCCTGACATTCCTGCAAAAAGCCCGGGAGGCCCATGCCGCCGGGTCTTGAACGGCGGCGGTCACACGTGTGATCTCAAAAAAACTGGAGCGGGCGATGAGATTCGAACTCACGACCCCAACCTTGGCAAGGTTGTGCTCTACCCCTGAGCTACGCCCGCTTTGCATAGAATAGGGTGCGGCCGGAGGGCGATCCGCCGGCGCGGGGCGCGATAATAGGCATTCGCCCCGCCAATGCAAGGCGAATCTCGGCCGCGGCGCGGGCCTTTTCTTCCGCCTGGTCCATCGATAAAACGGTGAGGCCACGCTGGCCATCGACGAACCGGAAAAAAGAGAAAGGGAGTAAGGAGATGAAACCCGTCTGCTTGGTCATCGGCGCCGGCGCCGGGATCGGTGGCAGCGTCGCAAAGCGCTTTGCGGCCGGGGGCTATCACGCCGTGCCGTGCCGGCGAAGCGATCAGGACGGCCTGGACAGGCTGACGGCCGACATAGAGGAAAGCGGGGGCTCGGCGACCGGATTGCTGCTCAACGCGGTCGAGGACGGCGCGATCGAAGAGCTGGTGGCGGGCGTCGAGCGCGACATCGGACCGATCGACGTCGCGCTGTTCAATCTCGGCGCGCAGATCGGCGACCGCGCCCTCGCCGATACCTCTTACAAGGTGTTCGAACTGGGATGGCGCATGGCGACCTTTGCGCTGTTCCGGCTGGCCTCGGCCGTCACGCCCCTCATGGAGGCGCGCGGCAAAGGGACGATCCTGGTAACCTCGGCAACGGCCGCAGTGCGCGGCAATGCCGGCCAGCATTCCCACGCCGCGGCGATGGGTGGCCGCCGGATGCTCTGCCAGACCCTGAATGCCGAGTTCGCGCCAAAGGGCATCCACGTCGCGCATATCCTGATCGACGGCCCGGTCGATGCGCCGGATACGCTCGGCAGACTGCTCGGACCGGAGCGCTACCAGGCCCTTAAGCAAGAGCGCGGGCTCGGAAAGGATGGGCTGCTCGTCCCCTCGGAACTCGCCGAAACCTACTACCACCTTGCCCATCAGCACCGCTCCGCCTGGACGCACGAGTTGGACCTCCGTCCGTATGCGGAGCTCGCATGGTGGAACCACTAACCTTCAGGAACGGACAAAAAGACGACGCGCATGACCAAGACGCTTGAGTTCATCTTCGATTTCGGCAGCCCGAATGCCTATCTCGCCTACAAGGCCCTGCCGCCAATTCTGGCGCGCACCGGCGCCGGGCTGAGAATCGTGCCGTGTCTATTGGGCGGCATCTTCAAGGCGACCGGCAATCAGCCGCCGCTCATGGCCTACAGCCACGTGCCGGCGAAGCTCGCCTATACGCAATTGGAGATAAGGCGTTTCATTGAAAAACACGCCCTGACCGCTTTCAAACTCAACCCGAATTTTCCGGTCAACACCTTGATGCTCATGCGCGGGGCCATCGCCGCCGAAGCCGACGGGCGGCTCGAAGACTATATCGAGGCGGGCCTCAAACTCATGTGGGAAGACGGCCTGAAGATGGACGACCAAGACGTGTTCGCCCAGGCCATGACAGCGGCCGGCTTCGACGGCCCGGCGCTTCTGGAGCGCATTCAGGATCCGGCCGTCAAGGCGCGGCTTGCGGAAAACACCCAGGACGCCGTGGAACGCGGCGTCTTCGGTGTCCCGAGCTTCTTCGTCGGCGACGACTTGTATTTCGGCAAGGACCGGCTGGCCGAGGTCGAGGAACGGTTGTCGGCCTGACCATGCACCGCGCCAAACCCGCCACGGAAAGCGATCTCATCGCGCTCCTTGCCGAGCTCGGGATCGCCCAAGCGACCCATCGCCATCCGCCGCTGTTTACCGTGGCCGAAAGCCGGGCGCTGCGCGGCGCGCTGCCGGGCGGGCATTGCAAATGCCTGTTTCTCAAAGACAAAAAGACGCGCTATCTGCTGGCCGTGGTGCTGGAGGACCGGCGCGCCGATCTGAAGGCGCTTGCCGCCGCCACCGGGTTCGGCCGGCTCAGCTTCGGCTCCGCCCAGCGCATGATGGACGTGCTCGGGGTCACCCCCGGCGCGGTCACCCCGTTCGCGCTGATCAACCGCCTCGCCACGGCCGCCCCGCCGCCCCTCGGCGTGGTCCTGGACGCCGAGATGCTGAAATGCGACCCGCTCAACTACCACCCGCTGCACAATGAAGCGACCACGGCAATCTCACCGGACGGGCTCCTGCGCTTTGTCCGCCATTGCGGAATCGAGCCGCAGATTCTTGATTTCGACAAGATTTGACGGCTCATTCCCCTGGCAACCGGCCGGCTAAAGCCCTACCTTTAGGGCCGATGGGCCCGCAAAAGGCGGGGCCGACAAAGGATTGAGTACCCGATGGAACCGATCATCGGCCCAAAGCCGGCCGAAAACGTGATTACTGACGGCTCCACCGAGAGCTTCATGGCCGACGTGGTCGAGGCCTCCAAGGATACACCGGTCATCGTCGATTTCTGGGCCACCTGGTGTGCGCCCTGCAAACAACTGACGCCGATGCTCGAAAAGGCGGTTCAGGCGGCTGGCGGCGCGGTCCGCATGGTCAAGATCGACATCGATCAGAACCAGGCGCTGGCCGGCCAGCTGCGCATTCAATCGGTGCCGACGGTGATGGCCTTCAAGGACGGCCAGCCCGTGGACGGCTTTGCCGGCGCGCTGCCGGAAAGCCAGATCAAGGCCTTTATCGACAGGCTGACCGGCGATACCGGGCCGTCGCCCATCAACGCCATGGTCGACGCCGGCCACGAAGCGCTCGCCGCCGGCGATCCCAATGGCGCGCTGCAGGCCTTCGGTCAGGCCGCGCAGGCCGCGCCCGACAATCTGGCCGCGCTGGCCGGTCTCGCCCAATCCTATGTCGCGCTGGGCGACCTCGACCAGGCGGAGAATGTGCTGTCACTGGTGCCGGAAGGGAAACGCGAGGCGGCCGAGGTTAAGAGCGCAAAGGCTGCCGTGAGCCTTGCGCGGGAAGCCGGCGAGGCAGCCGGAAACGTGATGGAACTGGAGGCGAAGCTTGCCGCCGACGCGGACGATCTGCAGGCGCGCTTCGATCTCGCGCTCGCTGCTCAGGCGGCCGGCGACCGGGAACGCGCCGCCGACGAGCTGCTGGAGATCTTCCGCCGCGACCAGGGCTGGAACGACGACGCAGCGCGTAAGCAATTGATCAAGCTGTTCGACGCGGCCGGCCCGACGGACCCCTTCACCCTGACCTACCGCCGACGGCTTTCGGCCATGATGTTTTCATGAGCAGGGTCAGCCGCGATCTGCCCGAGGTCATCCCGGTTTTCCCGCTCGCTGGGGCGCTTCTGTTGCCGCACGGGAATCTGCCCCTGAACATCTTCGAGCCGCGCTACCTCGCCATGGTCGAAGACGCGATGAACGGCGCCAAGATGATCGGCATGGTCCAGCCCCGCCCCGGCGAGCAGGATAAGCCGACGCCGGCACTTTACGACATCGGCTGCGCCGGCGTTATCACCGAGCATGCGCCGACCGACGACGGCCGCATCCTGATCACGCTGACCGGGCTCAGCCGTTTCGAGCTCAGCCAGGAACTCTCCTGCACCACGCCCTATCGCCAGGTGATGGCCGATTTCGAGCCGTTTGCAGAGGACCGCGAGCGGCCCGGCAACGGCCAATCCCTGGCCGCACGAGATGCCTTTATCGGCCGTCTTCAGGCCTTTCTCCACGCCGTGGGCCTGGATGCGGACTGGGACGCCATTGCCGCCACGCCGGACGATCTTTTGGTCAATGCGGTTGCCATGATCTGCCCGTTCGGCCCCGCCGAGAAACAGGCGCTTCTGGAATGCACCACGGTGGACGAGCGCGCCGATACCATGATCGCGCTGATGGATTTCGCGCTCGCCGGCGGCGACGACGGCGGCGCGGTAAACTGACGCGATGACGCGGGACAAAGAGATCGATCCCAAGCTCCTGGAGATTCTGGTCTGCCCGGTGACCCGAGGCCCGCTGGACTATCGGCCGGAGCAAAGCGAGCTGATCAGCCGCGAGGCACGGCTCGCCTACCCCATCCGCGACGGCATCCCGATCATGCTGACCGACGAGGCGCGCGAGCTGGACGAGGAGGAGTAGAAATCGGGAACTCCGTTCGTGCTGAGCCTGTCGAAGCACGGGCGGCCGCTCCCCCTTCGACAAGCTCAGGGCGAACGGAATTCGGAACCGAAGCGTTTAGTCGCGGCGTATCAAACCGCTTCACCGCGCAGCAGTTTCGGCAATTTCCCCACGGTGCCGCGGGCATGGCGCATGAAGAAGCGCCGCGCCGGCGGCAGCTTGTTGACCATGCCGAGGCCGATATCGCGGGCCAGGCGAAGCGGCGGAAAATCGTTGGAGAACAAACGATTCAGGCCGTCCGTCACCGCGGCGAGCACGAGATTGTCGGTGCGCCGCCAGCGCGCGTAGCGGTCGAGCACCGTCGACTGGCCGAGATCCTGGCCGAGCCGGTGGGCGTCCGCCAGGACTTCGACCAGGGCGGCGACGTCGCGGAACCCGAGATTGAGCCCCTGGCCGGCGATCGGGTGGATACCGTGCGCGGCGTCGCCGATCAGCGCCAGACGGTCTGCCGTGTAGCGCTCCGAGACGTGCAGGCCCAGGGGATAGCTGAAGCGCGGCCCGACAATTTCGGTCTGGCCCAGAAAGCCGCCGACCCGCTTGGCCACTTCCGCCGCAAAGCCGGCCTCGGTCAGCGCCATGATCGTGGGCGCCAGATCGACGTCGGTGGTCCAGACCAACGACGACCGGTTACCGGTCAAGGGCAGGATCGCGAAGGGGCCGGGCGGCAGAAAGCGCTCGTGGGCGATGGAGCAATGGGGAAGCTCGTGGGCGATGGTGGCAACGATGCCGGCCTGATCGTAGCGCCAGGCGGTGGTGCGGATGCCGGCTGCCTGGCGCATCCGGCTCATGCGCCCGTCCGCCGCCGCCACGAGCGCGCTCCTGACGGTCCCGCCGCCGGCGAGCCGCGCCCGTGCCCGGGCGCCGTCGCGCGCGACCTCCACCACCTTCTCGGGCGCCAGAAAAGTCAGGCCGTCCAGGCCCTCGGCCCGGGCAAAAAGCGCGGCGCGGATATGCCGGTTTTCGGCCATATAGCCGAGCGGACCCTCGCCGAGCTCGGCCTGATCGAAATGCAGGAAAAGGCGCGACGCGCCGTCCGAGACCCGGATCTCTTCGATCGGTTGGGTTTCGGACTCAAGATATTGCCAAACACCGATCCGCTCGAGCAGGCGATAGGAGGCATAGGCGATCGCGGAGGCGCGGCCGTCGAACGCGGGCGCGACCGCCGCCTCCGGGCTCTCGGCATCGGCGACGACGACCTCAAGCCCGGCATCGGCGAGCGCGATGCCCAAGGTCATGCCGACCATGCCGCCGCCGGCAATAAACACGTTGGTGCTTACGGGCTCGGGGGCGCTCAGGGACTCGGGGCTTTCTCCGCTTGTCATGGCCCGGAGCCTACGCGCTTGCCGACGCGGCTGGCAAGCGTGCGCGCTGCCGTCAAATTGCCGCATCTCTTTGGCAGCCTGAGGTTGTTGTCGGCGATTGAGCGCCGGCAAAAGCTGTTTTACTTTTGTTCCGATAGCTTTTAGGAGAGGCCCGTGGCTCGGAACACTCAGGCAAAATCCGCCAGGCAGCCGATTCTTCCCGACCGGGTGCGCGCCTTTTTCGGCCGCTGGTCGCGGCGTTTGTGGGGCGCGCTGCTGATCGCCCTGGCGCTGGCCGGGCTCGCGGCGCTGGCCGGCTTCGATGCCGCCGACCCGACCCTCAACCATGCCACCGGAAACACCGAGGTCGGCAACTGGCTCGGGCTTCCCGGCGCCTATGCCGCGGATCTGTTGCTGCAGACGCTGGGCCTTGCCGCCATCGCCCTCGTCGTTCCCCTGGCCGGCTGGGGCTGGCGCATCGTCGCGCTCAAGGGCCTGCCAAAGTTCTGGATGAACCTTCTGGCGCTGCCCTTCGCCGCCGCGCTCACCGCCATGTTCGCCGCCAGCTTCGTCGAGCCCGAATCCTGGCCCATCCAGGCCGGCCTCGGCGGCGTGGTCGGCCACCTCACATTGAGCGGATTGGACGGGCTTCTGCGCGATGCCGGGGCGGTGTTGCCGGTTTGGCTGACGCGCGGCATCCTCGGTGCGCTGGCGCTCGCGGCCATCGGCCTTTCACTCGGGATCGACCGCCACGAATGGTCGGCGCTTGGCC
>JAKSBY010000229.1 GCA_022360855.1 Sphingomonadales bacterium
ATTCCGATGTCGGCGATTATCTGGTGTCCGGAACCGTGGAAGGCCCGATTATCGGCGGTGTGCTCACGGGCCGATTGGTGGCCGCAAGCCGCCAGAAAGGCGCGCAGTGGACCGCGACCGACGGCGGACGGTTGGGCGAGGAGCGCACCGACGAATTTACCGTGCAGTTGAGTTGGCGGCCGGCGGATCGTTGGGACTTGTCGTTCCGCGCAACCTATCAACGCGACCAGGACGGGCCGCCGTCGACCACGCAATTCAGCTTCAACAAGCAGGGCAACGCGCCCGTCGGTTCGCCGGTGGAGTTTCGCGATACCAACGGGAACACGGTCTCGGGCACGCTCACGACCCCCTGGCACTTTGGCGCGATCCCGTTCGGCCAGCGCATTACCTCCAACACCGCGTTCCCTGAGGAGGCGTGGCCGGCGGCCGTGCCCATTAACTGGCCGGCTGACGAGCCTCTGGCCGGCGCGCCGCTGCAACCGCGCGACGTCTTGGTCGAGAATATTTTCGGCTTTCCGGATTTTGACAGCTATCCGTCTCTCGACCGGTTCGGGATCAATCGCAATACCCAGCGCTACGCCCTTCTGGGCAGCTATGAGATCAACGACGCGTGGAGCGTTTCGGGCAATCTGGCCTACAACCGGCAGAACGGGTATCGAATCTACGATATCGATTATTCCGACACGCACACACTGATTTATGGGGCGCCCCTGCGGTTCAAGAACTATTCGGGCGAGCTGCGGGTGAGCTACGACGGTCGGAGCGCGCTGCGGGGCCTGATCGGCGTCAACTACTACGATCAAAGCACGCGCGGCTCCTTCGATAACGGCATCTCTCCCGGCTACGAGCTGGATATCGGGCTCGACATGCCGGCCCGTCAATATCCGCTGGTGAACGACAGCGATAACGACGATACCTCGACTCTGGGCTTCTTTGGCTCCCTGGACTACGACATTCTCGCAAATCTCACACTGTCGCTGGAAGGCCGCTATCAGATTGACAAGGTTGCGCGCTATGGCGGCAGCTTTGCGGACGGTCTGTTTCGGTTGCCGGAAAAGGTCGAAAGCAAGAAGTTTCTGCCGCGCGCCATTCTCAGCTACATGCCCGTCGATGATCTGATGGTGTATGGCAGTTTTGCGCGCGGCACCTTGCCCGGCGACATCAATGACGTCATTGCCAACCTCGTGCCTGAAGACATCGAGGCCGCGGAATTCTTGCTCGGCGAACTGCTGGAACAGGTGTCCGCCGAAGTGCTCGACAGCTACGAGATCGGCATCAAGCAGTCGGCATTCGACGGGCGGCTGAACTATGCGCTGACGCTCTACTACATGGAGTGGAAGAACCAGAAATCGCAGGCCACGGTGTTCCTGCCGGTGCGGCGAACCACAAGCTTCCTGGTGACGGGAGACTCGACCTTCAAAGGCATCGAGTTCGAAGGATCGCTTCAGGCGGCGGATAATCTGCTGATCGAGGCGACCGCCGACATCAAGGAATCGACATTTGACGATTTCAAGCTTCCTGGCAACGCTCTTCTGCTTAATCAAACCACGACTGTCGGCTTCAATGCAGTGGGCAACACACTGCCTCTGGTTCCGCAAGAGTCCTTTTCGGTATCGGCCACGTGGGCCGACACGCTCATGGGAGATTGGACCTACTCCATTCGGGGCGATTTCCTCTATACCGGCAAGACCTATACGGACGAGCTAAACCTGAATTGGATCCCGTCATACGACACTACCAACCTGCGCATCAGGTTTACCAATGACGACGTCTCCAGCGGCTTGTCATTCGAGATCTTCGTCTTGAATTTGTTCGATGAAGAGGCTTGGGTCGTTGGCGCCGCCGGTGTCGATCTCAGCGATCGGCCGATTCCGCTACCGGTGGTCACGGTCGAAGATCAGACGAGCGTCATAGTCAGGCGCGGCGCCTATATGACACCACTTGACGGACGCAGGATCGGTGCCCGGCTTCAGTACAAATTCTAGTGGCGATAACTTCGGCGCTGGGTTCCTTTAGAGTGCAGGGACCTCGGCGCCGCATCTTTCATAGTAGAGTTCGGACGCGCCGTGTTTTTGAAAAGATCAGCCGCAATCGTTTTCATTGCCCTCTCGTGGAGTCTTGGTGCCGCGCTTCCGCCTGCTTATGCGGGAAGTATCGACCGCATCGGTTTCTTTACGACGGATATCGAAGCAGCGTTGATCTTCTGGCAGGAGGGGTTCGGGTACGAACCCCTTTTTGACGCCCCGGATATGCGCGGTGCCGCGCTTGCCGAGGCAATCGGCCTAGGGGGCGAGGCGCGGGTCCGCATCGTGCTTCTCAAGCCGGGTCCGGACGATCGCGGTCCGATCATCGATCTCTGGGGCATCAGCAATGCTGAGCTTGAGCCCGGCGTCGCGCCGGCGGGATCGCCTCCGCTGAACGGAGCGGTGCGACTGGTTGTGCGGGTTGACGATATCGATGCTACAGTCGCGCGCCTGCGGGCCATCGGCGCTCAGGGCATCGAGCCCGCGAAAAGGCAGGAAGAGAAAATCGAGCACGGCCGGCTCGGCGCCGTATCTCCGCCTGATTATGAAGCCTTCGTTCTCACGCCTGAAGGCATTCCGATTCAGATCATAGAATTAGAGCCGGGCCCGGCGGGCAACTGCTACCTGGACTGCAAACCGAGCACTCCCGAATAGGCCCGAAAGAAAGTTAGCCGTTTCCATGGGAAACATACGACTGATCGCAATTGTCGCCCTCTCGATGATCGTCATGATTGTCAATAATGGGTTCATTCTTGCCGGATTGACGGCGTTTGATATCCACATGCTGGAAGAGCTGGGCGTGTCGGTGACGGCGCTGCGTGCGCGCGATTCCATTACATTGGTCACCCTGGGCATCACGGTCCTGGCCGGCGGCTATATTCTGGACCGCTGCCCGCTGCGGCCGGTAATGGTGGCGGGCCTGCTCGCGATGGCGGCTGGATTCGCGGCCTACTCTTTTGTCCAAAACCCGTTGCAGATATACGTAATTCACATTCTGTTGGGCGTCACGCAGGTCGCCTGCGGCACACTTTGCTGCGTCGTTCTTCTCTCACGCTGGACCGACCGTTTTCGTGGCCTTGCCGTCGGCGCCTTGGTCGCGGGCTCCAGTCTGGGCAACGCCGTTGTCCCTAAATTCAATCTTTGGCTCTTGGAGCAGCTTGCGTGGCGGGACGCGTTGTTGACGTTGAGCCTGGTACCGCTTCTGCTCGCCCCCTGTGTTTGGCTCATCGTGCGGGAGCGCCCAAGGGGACGGGCGATTTCCGGGGAGCGCGCGGCCTCGCATGGGCACGTTTCCTACAGGTCCCTGATCGAAACGCCGAACTATCTCGCTTTGGCGGTTGTGGCGACGCTCACCGTGTTCTGTGTCGTGGGACTGACGACAAATCTTGCCATCTATGTCCAGGCGGAACTGAACCGGCCGGGCGAGCTCGCGGGGGATCTTCTGTTCACGTTATTCATTGGCGCAATCGCGGCACAGCTTCTCGGCGGCTTTTTCGCGGACAGGTTCGGCGTCCAGAAGGTGCATATTCCGGCCCTCGCGCTTATGGCCATCGGCGCCTTTGGGCTGGCCATGGCGCCTGGCGCGGGTCTCGCGCTTTGGATCGTGGCCTTTGGGGCGGGGTGGGGCGCGAACAGCGCCATGCTTCAGCTTATACCCACACGGTTTTTTCCGCCCCGTGTCGTGGGCCAGGCGCTCGGCGGTATCATCTTTTTCGAGACACTGGGCGGCGCTGTCGGCCCGATTGCGACCGGCGCGATTTACGACCTGACAGGCAGTTACGGCTTGGCGTTCAACGCGATTGCGGTGTTGGCGCTCGCTGCATTGGCTTCGGTGTCGGTGATCCGGCCGCCGGAACCGGAGTTGGCGATCAAATAGCCGAAAAAACGATAGGACGAGTTATGGCGCGTGAACTGATGGAGTTCTACTTCACTCAACATCTGCCCTGGCAACCGGGCGATGATCCGCAGCGTTTTCCGGGAACGCAGTGCAAAGTGTTGAGCGAGGACGGTGAGACGGCGGAAGTGACGCAGCTCTGCAAGCTTCCGGGGCAATGGCGCGAGGCCATGGAGCTCGACTTCGAGCTGGAGGTCTATGTGCTGGACGGCGCGATGTGCCTCAATGGCAAGCACATGCGCCGCGATTCCTATGCTCGCGTGCCGCCGCGGGAGAGAATCAAGATCTCGTCCGATACGGGTGCTGTTATGCTGTGCTGGTTGAACGCGGCGCCGACGGCAAATCCGGACGATGCCGGCGTTACCTTCAGGAATGTCCTCGAGACGCCTTGGGAGACGACCGGGATCCCCGATGGCTTGGACTATATGGGCATTCGGCGCAAGTTCCTGAATGTCGAACCGTCGACGGGCATGGTTCGGACATTCCTGCTCTTCACGATGCCGCATAACTTTCCGCCCGGATGGACGTGCGAGCAGGAAACGCACCCATGTGCCGAAGAAGGCTTCATGCTGGCCGGCGACCTTGCCGGCCCCCACGGAATCATGACGACAGGAGCGTATTTCTGGCGACCGAAAGGAGTCCTGCACGGACCTTACGGCTCGCGTAGCGGCAGTTTGACGCTCATCAGGTTCCGGGAGGGGATGCTGCATGTAGATTGGCATGATGAGCTCTCCTTCACCTTCGACCCTCCCTTCCACCCGGCCTTGCCGCCGCGCCTGATGGAAAGCGCCGGTACGGTCTATCGCGGACAGGAGCGTTTCTGATCGCTGAACTGTCGCCCTGGCCCACATTGACCTGCGTCGTAAGAAGGACCTTCCCAGCAATGCCGGAAATCGTAGAACTGCCGCTAAAGCCCGCGACCTCCGAGAACGTGGCGCCGTTCGGAACGTTGATCCGCGTCGATGATAGGCAAGAGCCGTTGCCGATCCCGTTTTTCGAAGGGGCCGTAGCGACCTATCCGCCCCCACCCTTCGTGTCGGACGCGGATACGGTGGTGTCGATATCGCGGCTGAATCGCCGGCCCTTAGAAATGCGTTGGATGGAACGCCATTTCAAACACACTCAGACGTTCATTCCGCTCTGCGGCCGGCCCTTCATCATGATCCTTGCCCCGCCAACGGATACGGAGTTGCCGAATTTGCGCGCCGCCGCCGCGCTCAAGTTCGCGGGCGACGGCGCCCTCATGCTCCATATCGGCACATGGCATGAGTTTCCGCTGCCGCTGGAAGACGCGACGGACATGATCGTCATCCTGAGAAACGAAACGACGGAGAGCCTGCTGGCTGAGAATGTCAAAGGCAATGAAGGGCGCGGCCCGGATCTCGACAAGAAGGACATCGTGGCGCGGCTCGATACTGTCGTTCGGGTGGTGCCGGCGTGGATGCCGTCGGACCCTACTTCCGCCAGGGGACCGGTTTCATGATCGAGCGAAAATGGGAGATAAAGGCTTCGATCCGCCCGGCGCGGGCGTGCCTGCTGCTGACGAGTG
>JAKSBY010000192.1 GCA_022360855.1 Sphingomonadales bacterium
CGACGAATGCAGCTTTTTCGATTCGGATACCGCCGCCGGCATCGACCACGCGATCGCCAATGGCGCGCATATTGTCAATTTGAGCCTCGGCGGCGATGACGGCCCGAGCTTCGTCCTGAGAGCCGCCATTCAGCGCGCCGTTGATGCGGGCATTCTGGTGGTTATCTCGGCTGGTAATGACGGTGATCCCGACCCGGACCCCCTGGCACAATTCGCGCTTAACCCAGGCGTGCGCGGCGGCGTGCTCATTGCCGGTGCCACCACTGACGACAACAACCTGGCGGGCTTTTCCAACCGGGCCGGTGTCGCCAGCGAGGTGTATATCGCAGCGCCGGGTCAGTCCGTGCGGACTACCACGATCGACGACGGCTACGAGACCGTCTCCGGAACGTCGTTCTCGGCGCCGCATGTGGCCGGCGCGGCGGCCCTTTTGGTCGAGCTCTTCCCCAACCTGAACGGCCGCGAGATCGCGCAGATCCTGCTCGATACGGCGTTCGATCTCGGCGTGGCGGGCGCCGACGCGGTGTTCGGCCAAGGACTGCTCGACCTCGCCGCCGCCGTGTCGGCGCAAGGGCCGGCATCGGTGCCGACGCGCGTCGGCCAAAGCGCACCGCCGGTCGTTTCGGACTCCGGCATGGCGGTCGGGCCGGCCTTCGGCACGTCGTTCGGCAAGTCGTTCGGCACCGGCCTTTCCTTCGCCGGCATCATTTTCCTGGACAGATACGACCGCACCTACCGGGCCGACCTGTCAGACCGCCTGATCGCGCCACGGTCGCGGATCAGCCTCGATGCCTTCCTCGATCAGCGCCGGCGTTATGATTTGGTCGACGTAGCGTTGCCCGGCGACCGCCGGCTCGGCTTCTCCACCATGGATCCGCGCGCCGACATTCAGGAGGTCGGCTATGCGCTCAGCGAATCGGCGCGGTCCATGGCGCGCCGCGAAGTCCCGTCCGCATCCTTTACAAGCGCCCTCGGCGGCAAGACCGAGATCAGGATTGCGCACGGATTGACGTTGGATACGCTGATCCGCGACGGAGACCGGCCGGCCGGCTGGAACAGAGGATTCGTCTCGGTAAGTAACCTGCGAAATCCCTATTTCGGCTTTTCCGAGGACCAGAAGTCCGCCGCGCTGAGCCGGTATATGGGGGAAATGACTACGCTGTCGTTCGGCGTGCAGCGCGCGGTGAGCGAATTCCGGCGGGACGATACCTTCCCGGGCCCGGATCGCCGGACCGTGACCACGGCGATGGCGCTGCGCGCCGAACGGGCATTCCGGGCCGGGAACGTCGGCCTGACCTTGGGCGCGGTGGACGAGGCCGGCACGGTCCTGGAAACCGTATCCTCCGGCGTCTTGGAGCTCGGCCAAGGCGCGGTCACCCGGTTTGTCGGCCTCGACGGCGCGCTCCGCCTCGCGCAAGGCTGGACGCTCGCTGCCCGCTACACGCACGGCGTCACCTCGGTCACACCGAGCCGGATCAGCGTGTTCGAAGACGTCTCGCGGCTGACCAGCCAGTCCTTCTCGGCTATCCTGACCGGCCGTGGCGTGTTGCGACGGGATGACAGCTTCGGCATCGCCTTTGCGCAGCCTTTACGGGTTTCCTCAGGCTCGGCGACCGTGGTCCTGCCGACCGGCCGCGACTTTGTTCGCGACGAGATCCTCTATGATATCGCGCAGGCGGCATTGCGGCCCGACGGCCGCGAGCTGGATCTGGAGCTGCACTACCGGTTCCGCCCGGTCGAATGGATGGCAATCGAGGCGAACATTCTTCATCGGTTCAGTCCCGGGCACGATTCGCGCGCGCCTGACGCGACCTCGTTGCTCCTGCGCGCCGCAAGCCGTTTCTGAGCCATGCCGCGAAACGTGAATATCTGGATCGTGCTGTCCGGGCTGAACGGCTTTATCGCCGTCGCCGCGGCCGCCATCGGCGCGCATATCCTGGTCCAACATCTAAGCCCCGAAGCGCTCGACCTGTTTCGCATGGGTGCGATCTTTCATCTGGTGCATGCGCTGGCGCTGATCGCCGTTGGCGTGCTCGGCCGGCTGGCCGAGCCGGCGCGCTTCAAGATCGTCAACCTCTGCGGCATGGGGTTCCAGCTCGGGATCATCTTTTTCAGCGGCAGCATTTACTGGCTGGCCCTGTTCGGCGCTGGCAGCCTGGGACCGCTGCACTTCGTGACGCCGATCGGCGGCGGCTGCCTCCTGGTCGGCTGGGCCGCCATGTCTTACGCGGGCTGGACCGTCACCGACGACTACCAGCGGCGGAACTAGCGCATTATGCGCATGGCCTATTTCGGTGACAGTTACCTTTCTATTTTCTATTTAAAAACAATTAATTAGAAACGACAGCCTTGAAAAAGGTAACTGTCACCGAAATAGGCTGGAGGCCCTAAATGGTCCAGCCGGCCGCCCTGATAAGCAACTCGGACGGCCGGCTGGCGCGATAAGCGGGGGCGCGGGATTTGGGGACGAGAAACGCCGCCCGCTCAGGGGGTGTTATCCGCTAATGATCTTCCAGGACCCGTCCGGCTGGCGGCAGGCCGTTCCATAGGCCTCTTCCGTGCGGCCGGCGATGGTCACCGTCTGCTGGTATTCGCGGCAATACTGGCCTTCGCTGTTCTGATAGGCCGGCTGGGGCGTAAAGCTGCCCTCGTGACCGGTGTCGGGATTGTACCAGTCGGAAGATTCGCCCGAGGGCGTCGATTCCAGCGCGTATTCGCGGGCCTGCGCCTGGGCGATCCGGTCGCGCTCGTCCAGCGAACGTCCGATGGAATTGCCGATGGCGGCACCGGCGAAGGTGCCAAGAGCCGCACCGGCGGCGGCGCCACTCCCATGCCCGCCGATTTCCGAGCCGATAAACCCGCCAAGCGCGGCGCCGAAGATGGTGCCGGCAACTTCGTTGCCGCCGGCGCCCTGGCAGGCGGATAACCCAACGGCGGCCACGGTGACCAGGGCGATGCGCTTCGACGCGCTCTGAATTCTTTTAACAAGTGTCATGTCTCGTCCTCACAGACTCACTTCAGGAATGTTCGGAATTATGGCGCGGCCATCCTGAACGCGTCATGAACGGCGATCGCGGCTCCCGTTCATGCCGATTGCGGGCAATGTCAGCACCGCTTTGAGGCCGCCGAGCTCGGAATCAGCCAAGCGGATCGAGCCGCCGGTAATCGCCGCGATGTCGCGCACGATGGCCAGGCCCAGCCCGCTGCCGGGCTTGGACTCGTCCAGCCTGCGGCCGCGCTCGAACAGGGCGTCGCGCTCGTCCGGACCGACGCCCGTGCCGTCGTCTTCGATGACGATGTCGAGCGCCGCACGTTCCGACTTGGAGTCATTGCGCCGCGACGTTACGTGAACCCTGGACTTGGCCCATTTGCAGGCATTGTCGAGCAAATTGCCGACCATTTCGTCGAGATCCTGCCGTTCGCCCCAGAACGCCAGGTCGGGCTCTGCATCGAGCACCACGGTCAAATGCCGGTCCGCATGAATGCGCTCCATCGCGCGCACCAGCTCCTGAAGCGCCGGCGCCACCTCCGTGCGCACGCCGATCAGCGACGACCGGCCGCTCGCCCTCGCGCGCGCCAGATGGTGGCCGATATGACGCTGCATGATTCGCGACTGCGCGTCGACGACTTCGGCCAGCGGCGCCCCGGCGCTGGAATCGGACGCATTTGCCATCACCGACAGCGGCGTCTTCAGGGCATGCGCCAGATTGCCGACATGGGTGCGGGCGCGGGCCACGACCTCGTCGTTATGCTCGATCACCGCGTTCATTTCGCTGACCAGGGGCTGGATTTCCGGCGGATAGTAACCTTCCAGGCGTTGCGCCTGGCCCGAGCGGATGTCGGCCAGGCGATGGCGGATGGTGCGCAAGGGCCGCAATCCGAAGGAGACCTGCAGCACCATCGCCAGGAGCAGCCCGGCACCGAGCGCGCCCATGGACCAGGCCACGAGCGCGTTGAAGCGGTCGATCTCCTCGGCGATCTCGGCGGTGTTGTCGGCCACCATGTAGCGAAATACGTGCTCGCTGCCGGGCAATGTGATGTCACGCTCGATGAGCCGCAATATCTGCCCGTCGGGTCCACCCACCTCGCGCACCCGTGGCGAAAAGGCCGGCTCGCCGAGATTGGGGTCGAGCTCCTGGTCCCAAAGCGAGCGGGACCGGAAATGCTCGTGCCCCTCGACCGAGACCTGCCAATAGAGCCCCGAATAAGGCTCGGCAAAGCGTTGATCGCCGAGCGGGCGCGTGAAGCGGACAAAGCCCTCGTTTTCCAGCTCGGTAGCGCCGACCATGGCATCCAGATACTGATGCAGGCGTTCGTCGAAATCCCGCTCCACATAGTTGCGGAACGCGGCGGTCAGCGCCCAGCCGCCGGCGACCAGCGCCAGCAGCGTCCAGAGACCGGCGGCCGCAAGCAGGCGGGCGGTCAGTGATCGTGAGGAGAGTTTCACGGGATGCGCCGCGCCTTACTCCTGGCCCGGCTCCACCAGCCGGTAGCCCATGCCGCGCACGGTCTTGATGGCATCCACGGTGATCTTCTTGCGGATGCGGTTGACGAAGACTTCGATGGTGTTGGAGTCGCGGTCGAAATCCTGGTCGTAGATATGCTCGGTAAGCTCGGTACGAGAAATCACCTCGCCCTTGTGGTGCATCAGATACGACAACAGCTTGTATTCCTGTGCCGTGAGCCGGACCTGCTCGCCGTCATTCATGACCCGGCCGGTCTTGGTGTCCAGCACCAGCGGGCCGCAGGTCAATTCCGGCGAGGCGTGGCCCGAGCTCCGGCGGATCAGCGCGCGCACCCGCGCCAACAGCTCCTCCATCTTGAAGGGCTTGGTCAGGTAATCGTCCGCCCCGGCATCTAGCCCGGCGACCTTATCGCTCCAGGTATCACGCGCCGTGAGGATCAGGACCGGCATGTCGCGGCCCTCCGAGCGCCATTTCTCCAGCACCGATACGCCGTCCAGCACCGGCAGGCCGAGATCGAGGACGACCGCATCGTAGGGCTCGGTATCGCCGAGAAAATGGGCCTCTTCACCGTCCGGCGCATAATCGACCGCGTAGCCCGCATGACCGAGCGCATCTTGCAGTTGGCGGGCCAGGGTGGGCTCGTCTTCAACAACCAGAACTCGCATCAACGTCCCCTGCTTGATGACAACACCCGACCGGTCTCTCCATCCATCTGCGCGGATATGACCTGGCCGTTCTGCCGCAAAATTTTCAGATTGTAGACGACGCGCCCCCCCCGGCGGTTCACGTTTTGGCCGACCACGCGGCCGCCGAAGATGCTCTCGGCCCGCCGCTTGATCTGGCTGTAGGGAAGAACCTTGTCTGACTTGTAGGAATCGCGCGCGGTGTTCTGATCGCGCTGCCCGGCCCACGCGTCAGCGGCGGGTAGTGCCAACAGCAGAGAGAGTGCCAGGGCGATATGTGCGAACAGCCTCATCATTCGATCGCATGGATTCCAAAAATCGTCGGGACCCTAACCCACCGCAAGTGAACCAGACATGAATAGTCGCCTCAGCTTCGGTTCAGACGCCTGCGGGCAAGCTCGGCCCGGTAATGAGACGAAGCCCGTCTCGTTTTAGCGTCAAACTCATAAGGAGACAATCATGGCTCCCCTGTTGAAGAAGCTCAGCATCGCCACGGCATTCGCCGGCGCGCTGCTCGTCCTTCCGCCCATGGCCAGTGCCCATCCGCACGGCCACGGTCACGGGCATCACTACAAGCCCCACTATTCCTACGGCCATCACTACAAGCCCCGCCACTATCATGGGCGCCACTACTACAACCCGCACCGCTACTACAAATGGAAGCGCAAGCAGGCCAGGCGTTATCACCGGTGGCGGCATAAACAGGCCCGGCGTTACTACAACGCTCACCACAACCACCGCTATTGCAACCACGGCTACCACTAAGGCCGCGATGGCTGCCACACCGAAGAGCCGCCCGCCCCGGCGGCTCTTTTCTTTTGCAGGCAGATTTTCGACCAAGCGTGCCTGGCTCACGGTGAAGTCACGAGACATCCCGCCCCGCAATGCTGTATCCTCCGCAACAGATAATTGCGGGGAGACACATCATGGTCACGCTTAACGTGAACGGCCAGCGGCAGAGCTTTGACGGCGATGAGGAGATGCCGCTTCTCTGGTATCTGCGCGACGAGCTCGGCATGACCGGCACCAAATTCGGCTGCGGCATCGCCGCCTGCGGCGCCTGCACGGTCCATTGGGATGGCGCGGCGGTGCGTTCCTGCTCCATCACCATGGGCGAGCTGGAAGGCGCCCAGATCACCACGATCGAGGGCCTCGGCGCAGACGGCGAGCACCCGGTGCAGGCCGCCTGGAAGGCGGAAAACGTGCCGCAATGCGGCTACTGCCAGTCCGGCCAAATCATGCAGGCGGCGTCCCTGCTGGCCGAAAACCCATCGCCCAGCGAGGCCGAGATCACCGAGGCCATGTGGGGGAATATCTGCCGCTGCGGCACCTATCAGCGCATTAGGAAGGCCGTAATGCGTGCCGCGGGAGAAACACAATGAGCGCGATCCAGAACCTCTCGCGGCGGAGCTTCCTGAAGAGCGCCGCGACCACGAGCTTCGTTCTCGGGCTCACCCTGCCCGGCCGCGTCCCACTCGCTCTCGCTGAAGAGCGGGGCGCCGCATTTGCGCCCAATCTCTTTGTCGAGATCGCCACCGACGGCACGGTCACCATCGTCGCGCCCCGGCCCGATATGGGCCAAGCGGTGCGCACCGCGCTGCCGCAAATCCTGGCCGACGAATTGGAGGCGGACTGGGACCGCATCCAAATCCGGCAAGCGCTGGCCGACAAGAAATACGGCCCGCAAGGCGTCGGCGCGTCAGACAGCGTGCGCGATTCCTTCATCCTGTTGCGCGAGGCCGGCGCCGCGGCACGGCAGATGCTGGAGGCGGCCGCGGCCGAGGCCTGGGGCGTCGATGCCGCCGAATGCCACGGCAAGGCACATCGGGTGCACCATGCGCCCTCGGGCCGCAGCATGGATTACAGCGAACTCGCGGAAGCAGCTGCCGGGCTGCCCGTGCCCGAGGCGGAGACCCTGCGCCTGAAAGACGAGGCGGATTTCCGCTACATCGGTACCGACATGCCGATCGTCGATCTCGACGACATCGTGCATGGCCGCGCGGATTACGGCATCGACACGGTGCTGCCGGGCATGAAATATGCGGTCGTCGCCCGCTCGCCGGTCTATGGCGGCACGGTCAAATCCTTCGATGCCGCCGCCGCGCTCGAAGTGCCCGGCGTCGAGCAGGTGATCGAGATCGGCGGCACGCCCATTTCCGGCGGCTATGACAGCGTCGGCGGCGTGGCCGTGGTTGCGAAAAACACCTGGGCGGCCCTGAAGGGCCGCGAGGCGCTCACGGTCGATTGGGAGCCGGGCCCCAACGCCGGATACGATTCGGCCGCGTATCGGGAACAGCTCGAGGCTGCCGTGCGCGCGCTGGGCAAGATCATCCGCGATCAGGGTGATTTCGACTCGGCATATGCCGCGGCGGCGACGCAGTTGGAAGCCGAGTATTACGTGCCGCACAACGTGCATGCGACCATGGAGCCCATGGCCGCCGTGGCCCGCGCCGATGCGGAAGCCTGCGAGGTCTGGACCCCGACGCAGGACCCGCAGGGTACCAAGGGGGCGATGGTCGAGAAGCTCGGCTATGCCGAGGACAAGGTCACCGTCCACTGCACGCTGATGGGCGGCGGTTTCGGCCGTAAGTCCAAGGCCGACTACGCGGTAGAGGCCGTGCGCATCGCGCGCGCCATCGACGCGCCGGTCAAGGTCACCTGGACGCGGGAAGACGAGGTGCGCCACGGCTACTACCACGCCGCCTGCGCGCAAAGGCTTCAGGCGGGCCTGGACGACTCCGGGAATGCGGTCGCCTGGAAACACTGCACCGCGTTTCCCTCCATCGCCTCGACCTTCATCCCCGGCCACAACGAAGGCCGGCTGTTCGAGATTAATCAGGGCGTCGTCGACACGCCCTACGATATTCCCAACATCCGCTGCGAGAACGGTCAGGCGGACGCGCATGTGCGCATCGGCTGGTTCCGCTCGGTCTGCAACATCAACCATGCCTTCGCGACCAACAGCTTCGTTGCCGAAATGGCCGAGGCGGCGGGCGAGGACCCGGGCGCGTTCCTGCTCAAGGTGATCGGCGCGCGCAGGATCTTCGATCCCACCAACGAGAAGACCCAATACTGGAATTACGGCAAGGAACCGGCGGAGTTCCCCTACGATACCGGCCGCTATGCCGGTGTCGTCAGGCTGGCCATGGAAAAGGCCGGCTGGGGCCAGTCCCTGCCCGAAGGCCAGGGTATGGGCGTGGCCGCGCACCGCAGCTTCCTGACCTATGTGGCGGCCGTGGTGCGCGTGGCGGTGGACGAGGCCGGCGAGCTGACCATCCCGCGCATCGACTATGCGGTCGATCTCGGCCGGGTGGTCAA
>JAKSBY010000774.1 GCA_022360855.1 Sphingomonadales bacterium
GAACTTCACCATCATGGCGCGCACCTGATCCGGATCCATGTTGAAACCAAGCAGCCGCTCGGCGGCCGCGGCCTGATCCGACATCGCGTAGATCAGCGCCAGGCTGATCCGCGCCTGGTTCCGCTCGGTCGGATGATTGACCAAGGCTTTCAACAGCCCGGCGGCGGTTTCGTACTCGCCGGTAATGGCGAACGACAACGCCAGACTGCGAATGGCCTTGGAGTTCTTGACATCCAGGTCGAGCGCATCGCCGTAGGCCGTGCGGGCGGCGTCGTGGTCGCCGACAAGATCATAGGCCAGGCCAAGCGCAATGAAGACTTCGGGTTCGGCGGCCGCCGCGTTTTTGAGCGCCAACAAGCGCGCGATGGCCTCGGCCTCCCGGCCGCCCGCAATCTCGAGCTTGGCCAGGCCGAGATGCAGTCCCGGATGGCCGGGCTCGATCGCAAGCCCAGCCTCATAGAATTCCCGGGCTTCCTTATTGCGATTGACGCGCGCCATCATGTCGCCCATGCGCACTTGCGGCTCGGCGCTGTTGGGGAGCTTCCGCTCCGCGCGCCGATAAAGACGCATGGCGCCCGCAAGGTCACCCGCCGCCTCGAAGCTCTGGCCGATGCGCAACAGACTCGTGCCATCGGCGTCGAGCAGGTTGGACTTGGCTTCCGGCGTCAGCGGGGCCAGCGATTCTCCGCTCCTGTCGCTGCCCAGACAACCGGAAAGCATGAATGCCGCGCACAAAACAGCAAACCATTGGAATGGCCGATCGTGTGCCGAAACTGCCGATTTCTGCGTCATTTTTCCGTCCTGCGCCGGAGCCGGTTTCTTCCCTACTATGCCTTAACCATAAGGATTAAGGATTACTTAAATTGGGCGAACTACCGTGGCATCGCCCAAAAAGGGTTACGAGGCTTAGAAGAGCCGGCTTGAGAGAAACTCGGTGCCCGCGGATGGCGGGAGCCGGAGCAGGAGCTTCTTCGATGGATATCAAAGCCTCTACTATCGTCCTCTCCCCCGATGTGCAGACCGACGGCCGCGCCGGAGCGATCGAGTCGGACGCGACCGCCAAACGCGCCAACGATTCCACGGTCGAACGCAAGGAAGCCGAGCGTGCCGAAGCCGGCCCCGGCGTCGGCAAACGCGTCGACGTCGACGC
>JAKSBY010000638.1 GCA_022360855.1 Sphingomonadales bacterium
CGACGATGGGCTCGTAGTCGTAAAGCTCGCCGGCATAGCCGACGATCGACGCATGGCCGTTCAGCCCGAGGATCTTGTTCAAGAGCTCCTCGCGGAAGCCGTTCATCACCGCCATGACGATGATGATGACCGCCACGCCCAGCGCAATGCCTGCCAGCGCGAAGGCGGCAATAATGGAGATGAACCCGTCGGAGCGGCGCGCGCGCAGATAGCGCAGCGCCACCATCCATTCGAAGGGCGACGGGATCAACGGCCTATCCGCCGAACTTGGCCAACGCCGCCTCGGGCGCCAGCTCTTCGCGCGCGCCGGTGGCCCGGTTCTTGACCTCGACCACGCCCGCCTTGAGCCCGCGCGGGCCGACGGCGACCTGCCAGGGCAGCCCGATGAGGTCCATGGTGGAGAACTTCGCGCCGGCGCGCTCGTCGCGGTCGTCGTAGAGTACCGAGACGCCGGCGACCGTCAGCGCGGCGTAGAGCTTGTCGGCGGCGGCGGTACACTCACCGTCGTCAACCCGCAGATTGATCAGCCCCACCTGGTAAGGCGCCACGCTGTCCGGCCAGATAATGCCGGCCTCGTCGTGGCAGGCCTCGATGATGGCGGCCACGAGCCGGCTGATGCCGATGCCGTAAGAGCCCATCTCCGGGAACATCGCCTCGCCGTCCGGGCCTTGCACGGCCGCTTTCATGGACTTGGTGTATTTGGTGCCGAAATAGAAGATATGGCCGACCTCGATGCCGCGCCCGGAGCGGAGCTCCGCGGCCGGCACCGGGCAGGCTTCGGGATCGTGCTTCTCGTCGGTGGCCGCGTAATAGCCGGTCCACCGGTCCACCAGCGGCTGCAGGTCCGCCGCGTAGTCGACCGTCTCGCCGAGGATATCCAGATCCTCCAATTCGCGCTGGTAAAACACCTCGCTCTCGCCGGTCTGCGCCAGAATGATGAATTCGTGGCTCATGTCGCCGCCGATGGGTCCGGAATCCGCCTGCATGGGGATCGATTTGAGGCCCATGCGCGCAAACGTGCGCAGATAGGCGATGAACATGGCGTTGTAAGAGCGCCGCGCGCCGGCCCTGTCGAGATCGAAGGAGTAATTGTCCTTCATCAGGAATTCCCGGCCGCGCACCACGCCGAAGCGCGGGCGCATCTCGTCGCGAAACTTCCACTGGATGTGGTAGAGCATCTTCGGCAAGTCTTTGTGCGACCGGACCGTGTGCCGGAAGATGTCGGTAATCAGCTCCTCATTGGTCGGGCCGTATAGCAGGTCCCGATCGCGGCGGTCTTCAATGCGCAGAAGCTCCTTGCCGTAATCTTCGTAGCGACCGCTTTCGCGCCAGAGCTCCGCCGGTTGCAGGGTCGGCATCAACATTTCCTGGGCGCCGGCCAGGTCCTGCTCCTCGCGAACGATCTGCTCGATGTTCCGGAGCGCCCGGTAGCCGAAGGGGAGCCAGGAGTAGATGCCGGCGGCGGACTGGCGGATAAGGCCGGCACGCAGCATCAACCGATGCGAAACCACTTCGGCTTCGGCCGGGTCTTCTTTCAAGGTCGGCAGAAAATATCGGCTGAGCCGCATGGGATGTGATCCAAACTCGCTGACGCGCCATCTTTAGCCGCGCTCATGACCCAAGAGCAAACATCTTTTTTCGCGGGCCAGGATAAGGGTATGATTTTGCTCCACTAAACGCCTGTTGCGCGGGCGCAACAGAAGGCCAAAAAGATCACAACAGACACCGAAGAATCCCGCTTTGGAACGTGACTCTTCGAAATCACTCCGATACGGTCCGCCAGTCCGCTGCAAATAAACAATACCTGATACGGAACGTGGCCCAAGTTCAGGGAGGACATGCGGATAATAAAGCAAGATCGCTTGTAGGAAGCGGCGAACTGGCTAGAAGGCTTCGAAATAAAAGTCTCATAATCATGAAAGCAAGGCTCGCCGAGCCTTGCTTTTTCTTTTGGTCGACGCATTGCCCCACGGTGTCATTCCCGCGCACGCGGGAATCCATGGCGATGTCCGGCTGGATGCCCGTTTCCACGGGCATGACGGGAGAAACCGGCGCAACGAAGAACACCAAGCCGGCTACCGTCTGAAGCTGACGAAATCGGCCGCCACGGCCGCGTAGAACGCGCCGAAAACGAGCGCCGCCAGCAGCGTCGTCCACAGGGCCTTCTTCCAAAGCGCCGGCCGCTCGGGCGCGCCGGGCTCGGTTCCGGGCATTACCCCTTCTTCGGCCTCATGCTGCGAGCGCACGCCGATGGGCAGCATCATGAAAAAGATCAGCCACCACAGGATGATGAAAACCAGGACGCTGGTGACCGGGCCCACGTGCTTCTAAGCCTCCTCGATCTCGACCAGCGTGCCCAGCAGGTCCTTGGGATGGAGGAAGAGCACCGGCTTGTTGTGCGCGCCGATCTTCGGCTTTCCCGAGCCGAGAATGCGCACGCCCGAGTCCCTGAGCTTGGCAGCGGCCGCGGCAATGTCTTCCACCTCATAGCAGAGGTGATGGACCCCGCCGTCGGGGTTGCGGGCCAGAAAATTTGCGATAGGCGAGTCATCGCCCAGCGGGTACAGCAGCTCGATCTTGGTGTTCGGCAGCTCGACAAAAACGGTCGTGACGCCATGGTCGGGCTGGTCGACGGGCTCCGAGACCTTGGCGCCCAGTGTCTCGCGATAGAGCTTTGACGCGGCTTCCAGGTCCGGCACGGCGATGGCAACGTGGTTGAGAACTCCGATCATAAGAACGCTCCTGCAAATCTCTACTCGACAACGATCAACTCGACTTTGGTAACGGGCCGCTTGCCCAGCACCTGACGGCACACCCGGCGGGCCGCAATGCGAACGGCGTCTTCGATGGACGCCTCGTCTCGGCGGCCCCGTCGCACGGTCGTCTCTACGGCTGTTTCTATCGCATCGACCACCTCGGCTTCAACGTCGCCGCCCTCGCCGAACCCGGCGATGCCAAACGCGGTGATGATCGGCTCGGCAATGGGCAGACCGTCAAGATCCACCTCCAGGGTTATAGACAACGCGCCGTTGAACATCATGCGCCGGCGTTCGAGGATGGCCTCCGCATCGGCGCGGGCGAGCCGGTCACCGTCGAGAAGAAGCCGGCCATGGGCGACCGAGCCGAGATGGGCGGCCGGTTCGGGCGTCAAGCGGATGACATCGCCGTTTTGCGGCCGAAAGCTCCGCCGCACGCCGAGCTCTTCGGCAAACTCCGCGTGTCGCTTGATATGCCGCGCTTCGCCATGCACCGGCACGGCGATCTCGGGCCGGATCCAGCGATACATCTCCGCCAATTCCTGCCTCCCCGGATGCCCAGAGACGTGGACGAAGGCGTCCTTCTCGGTGATCACGTGAACGCCCTTAATGACCAGCGTGTTGACGAGCGCACCGATCACAAGCTCGTTGCCGGGGATGATCTTGGACGAAAAGATCACCGTATCGCCGGCCGTCAGCCCGATATGCTTGTGCTCGCCCGAGGCAATGCGCGACAGCGCCGCGCGCGGCTCGCCCTGACATCCGGTGGTCATCAGCAGAACCTTATCGCGCGGCAGATGGCCGGCGTCTTCCTCGTCAACCAGCTTGGGCAGGTTTTGCAG
>JAKSBY010000206.1 GCA_022360855.1 Sphingomonadales bacterium
GCGGAGCGCTTCCCCACCGCGCGGCAATTGGTGATGGCCTCAGACACCCTGACCGGGCCCGCCAAGGCGCATCAGATGATCGCCGCCATCGCGGCCGGCGAAGTAGATATCGTGATCGGCACCCAGCTCGTCACCAAGGGCTATCACTTTCCGCAGCTCACCCTGGTCGGCGTGGTCGATGCCGATTTGGGCCTGCGCGGCGGCGATCTCCGTGCCTCGGAACGAACCTATCAGCAACTGGTGCAGGTGGCCGGACGCGCGGGGCGGGCCGAGCTCGCGGGCCGCGTTTTCATCCAGACCTACATGCCCGAGCATCCGGTGGCCCAGGCGCTGATCTCGGGCGATTCGGAGGCCTTTATCGAACGCGAGCTGGATATGCGCCGGCGCGACGGCATGCCGCCCTTCGGCCGCCTTGCGGGCATCGTGGTTTCGGGGCCGATCCCGGTGCGCGTCGCCGACACCGCACAGGCGCTTGCGGCCCGCATCCCCGACTGGCCCGAGATCGATGTGCTCGGGCCCGCGCCGGCGCCGTTTGCCATGCTGCGCGGGCAACACCGCCATCGGCTCCTGGTCAAGGCGCCGCGCCGCGCCGATATCCAGGGCTTTCTCAACGCCTGGCTCGACGGCTTCAAGCCCGCCGCCGGGGTCCGCATCAAAGTCGACGTGGACCCCTTGAGCTTTCTCTGAAAGAGCCCGCGCTCCCGCCCCCTTCGACGCCGCCTGCGGCGTCGCTCAGGACGGGCTTCGACAAGCTCGGGGCGAACGGAGTTGGAAGTCCGTTCGTGGTGAGCTTGTCGAACCATGAACGGCCGCGTAATCGCCCGCCTTACCGCTACAATTTGACGCGCTGCACAAAGCCGCCCCCGGCTGCTTGAAACCGGTGATACGCTGTGTTAGGAAACGCCCGCGCCGGGGGCGGACCACCGTCCGTCGGCTTGCGCATCGCATTCGAAAACCACTGCAAAAGTCGGTTTCTTCGAGGACCACTTCCGAGGGGACGAAATCAGGTGTCGGCGGAAAGAGCAATCGTGTCCGGTTTGGCGGGCCGTTATGCGGTCGCGCTCTTCGAGCTGGCCTATGAGGCCAAGGCGCTGGATGCTGTCGCCGCCGATCTCGACACGCTCAGGGCCTTCCTGGCCGAGGATGCCGATTTCGCCCGTTTTACCAGGAGCCCGCTGCAAAAGCGCGGCGCGTTGGTCCGGGCGATGGCCGTGGTGACCGAGACGGCCGGGCTGAGCGAGCTGACCGGCCGGTTCCTCGGCGTCTTGGCCGGCAACGGCCGGCTGCGCGACCTCGAAGGCGTGATTCACGCCTTCGGCAGGCTTCTTGCCCATCACCGGGGTGAGATCTCCGCCGAGGTCGCTTCGGCACATGCGCTCACGGATGCACAGATGACGGCGCTCAAGGCGCAGCTCAAGAAGGCGCTCGGGCGCGACATCGCGGTTGAAGCCACCGTCGATGCAAGCTTGCTCGGCGGGCTCGTTGTCAAGGTCGGCTCGCGGATGATCGATTCGTCGCTCAAAACCAAGCTGAACAATCTCAAAGTCGCCATGAAAGGGATCGAATGATGGATATCCGTGCGGCGGAAATCTCAAAGGTTCTGAAGGA
>JAKSBY010000582.1 GCA_022360855.1 Sphingomonadales bacterium
GACGACGAGGCGGACCGAGTTCGATCCGATATCGATGACCCCGAACAGGCGCTCGGCGGTTTTCCGCTTTTTGCCCTTGGGTTTGGTGATTTTTTTCGACACGAAACCGCGAAACAGGTGGAAGGAGCCGGCAGCGTGCTGCGCCGCCCCGGTCCTAGCGCCGTGGGAAGATTAGGTCAACAGCGGGACCGTCCTCGGACTTCGGGATTGCATCAGTCCTCGACGTCGTCATCTTCCAGCGATTCGAGGGTGAACAGCCGGCGCACCGGCTCGCTGTGCTGCAGGGCGGCGCCGCGGCCGGAAAGCGACGGGTTGGTCATGAAGTAGTGATGCACGTTGAAGGGATCGTCCGGATCGGGCGCGACCCGTTCGAACCCGCCGTCCGGCAACATATGCCAGCTTTGGCAGTCGTCCTTGATGTTTGCCGCCATCACCTGACTGAGGATCTGCTCGTGAACCGTCGGGTTTTCGATGGGGACGAAGGATTCTACACGGCGGTCGAAGTTCCGCGGCATCCAGTCCGCCGATGAAATGAACACCTTGGCATCGGGAGACGGCAATTCGTTGCCATTGCCGAAGCAGACGATGCGGGAATGTTCGAGAAACCGGCCGACGATGCTCTTGACGCGAATGTTCTCAGACAGGCCCGGGACCCCTGCCCTGAGACAGCAAATGCCGCGCACGATCAGATCGATCTGCACGCCGGCCTCGGAGGCCTCGTAGAGCTTGTCGACGACCTTGGTGTCGACCAGCGAGTTCATCTTGGCCCATATCTGGCCGGGCCTCCCGGTCGCGGCATGCGCGATCTCGGCATCGATGTGCCGGACGATGGTCTCGCGGATCGTAAAGGGCGACATAGCGATCTTTTCGAATTCCGGCGGCTTGACGTAACCGGTCAGGAAATTGAACAGCCGACCGGCATCGCGGCCATAAGCCGGGTCGGCCGTAAAGAAGGAAAGATCGGTGTAGATGCGCGCCGTGATCGGGTGATAGTTGCCGGTGCCGTAATGCACATAGGTCTGCAGCTTGCCGCCCTCGCGCCGCACCACGAGCGAGACCTTGGCGTGGGTCTTCAGCTCCAGGAAACCGAACACGACCTGCACGCCGGCACGTTCCAGGTCGCGCGCCCATTTGATGTTCTGCTCTTCGTCGAAGCGCGCCTTGAGCTCAACCAGCGCGGTCACCGACTTGCCGGCCTCGGCGGCCTCCACGAGCGCCTTGACGATGGGCGAATCGGGCCCGGCGCGGTACAGCGTCTGCTTGATCGCGACCACATCCGGGTCGGCCGTGGCCTGGCGCAGGAAGGAGAGCACCACGTCGAAGCTCTCGTAGGGATGATGGACGACGATATCCTTGGCTTTGATGGCGCTGAAGACGTCGCCGCCGAAATCGCGAATCCGCTCCGGAAAGCGCGGGTTATACGGCTCGAATTTGAGCTCGGGGATGTCGTCGACGATGAGCTGGCTGGTGTCCTTGATGCCAAGGATGCCGTCGACCACGATGACGGTCTCTTCGGAGGCCCCGAGCTCCTTGATCACCATCTGGCGCAGACGTCCGGGCATCTTGTTATCGATCTTGAGGCGAATGACGTGGCCGCGCCGCCGGCGCTTGAGCGCGCTTTCGAACACGCGGACCAGATCTTCCGCCTCTTCCTCGATTTCCATCTCGCTGTCGCGGATGACGCGAAAAGCGCCCTTCCCCGTCACCCGGTAGAGCGGGAACAACTGCCCCAGGAACAGGCCGATCAGATTCTCGAGGCTGATGAACCGGATCTCATCGCCCGGCAGCCGAATGAAGCGGCGTACGCCGTGCGGCAGGGGCAGGAGCGCGTTGAGCGCTCGGCCATCCTCCTCGCGAACCAGTGAGAGGACAAGCGAGAAGCCGAGATTCGGAATAAACGGGAAGGGATGCGCCGGATCGATCGCCAGCGGGGTCAGCACCGGGAAGACCTCCGACAGGAAATAGTCTTCGAGCCAGTCCCGCTCCTCGGCCGTGGTCTCTTCCGGGTCCAGGACGGCAATCCCGGCGGCCCTCATCTCTTTCAGGAGCCGGCCCCAACAGCGCTGCTGCCCCACCATCAGCTCTTCGGTGACCGTGTTGATCTTGGTAAGCTGCTGCGCGGGCGTCAGGCCGTCGTCGGAGATGACCTCGACATGCGAGGCGACCTGGCCGCGCAAACCCGCCACGCGAACCATGAAGAACTCATCCAGATTACTGCCGGAGATCGACAGGAAGCGGAGCCGCTCCAACAGCGGATGGTTTTCGTTGTCGGCTTCCTCGAGCACCCGCGAGTTGAAGTGGAGCCAGGAGATTTCCCGGTTGATGTAGCGTTCTTTGGGCGCCATTTCCCGCGCGGTTTCCGGCGCCGCGGCAATGCTTTCTCCGGCCTTCTCGGCTTTGGCTGAGGTGTCCATTCTTTCCGCTCCGTATCGCATACCGGCGGGCCGGCCCCGCAGCCTATGCGATCAGTCTATTTTCGGCCTTTGGCGGCTTTATGACAAGCTGGCTAGGACGTCGCGGGCCAATTTCACGCTTATGCGGCGGCGGTCGGCCATGGATCGCTTGTCCAAGGCGTCAACGAGTTTTCTCAGTGCCCGCGACGAGCGCTCCATCCGCGGCACCAGATAAGCCAGCACCGGCGGATCGACCGCCAACTGGCGATCGGCGAACTGCTTGACCAGGAGCGCCGCCAGGAGCTCGTCGTCCGGCTCGCGAATTTCGGCGACCGGGACGGCGCGCAGCCGTGAGTCCAAATCAGGCAAGGCAACGGTCCACTGGCTCGGCGGCACCTCGCCGGTCATTAGAAGATGGGACCCGGTTTCCTTGACCCAGTTGAGCAGATGAAGCAGCGCTTCGCCGGCATGGTTTTCGGCGACATCCTCCAGAATGATGCAACCATTGGCGCTGACGCTCTCCTGGATCCCGTCGGCGGTCAATCCGTCTGCTTCAATGCGGATGGCGCCCGTTTGTTCGCGCCAAACGTTGGCGAGATGCGATTTCCCGGCTCCCTCGGCACCTTGCAGAAACAATGCGTGATGTCCCCAATTGGGCCAGCGATCGATCCACGCTACCGCATCGCGGTTCGATTCGGCGACGAGAAAGTCGCTGCCGCCAAAAGCCGTCCGGTGCGGCAGATCGAGAACGAGCTGCGTCACGGCGCGCCCTCGTTCAAGGCCGTGGCAGCACCGGAATCGGCCTCCTCCCTCGGGCCCAGCACCCAGCCGCCGGCCAATCGCTCCAGGGTCACACCAACCTCGTTGAGCGTCAGAATCAACTGGTTGGTGCCGCCGATATAGTGCAGCCGGACGCGGCTGACAGGCAGTGCCAGCCGCTCGATTTCGATGGATTGGATCATCGAGACCCGATTGACACGGCTCTGCAGGTCCACCCAGTCTTCGAGCTTGCTGACCGGTACCTCTGCACGGAGTTCGAAGACCTGACCGAAATCGACAAGGGTTTGGGTTTTCCAGTCGATCTCGAGGCGCTCGACAATGGTTTCAGCGGCTCGCCTGAGGAGGTCTTCCCAGGACGAGGCCGCCGTGCCTCGGATGCGGCCGGACGTCTCGTCGGCGGGGCTCAGCAGCCGCAGATAACGGAAATTGACCGAGGGCAAGCCGGTGCCAAAGGCGCGAACCGGCTCGGCAACCGCAAGCAGCACATCCTCCGCGCCATAACGCGCTGCAAGTTCCGAAATCCGATCGGCATTTTTTTGCAGGACCTGCCTGACCGAGAGATCGCGCCGGTCCCGGAACCCGCCGTCGGCGAAACGAAAATCAAGCAAGCGGTTCTGCGTATCGGCTTTCGACCAAGCCGTGGCCCAGGTGTTTCCCGACTCGAAAAGATAATGCGCGCCGCCCATCTGAAGCACCGGCAGGACCAGCATGGCCCGCCCGCCCGATTGGCTGAACGGGACGCCCGAATTCGCAAGCAGGCGGCGCATGGCCTCCGCATCGAAGGTGACATTGATATCCGCGATATAGCGGACCGAGGACGATCGCTCGTTGAAGATCTCCAACCCGCGGACCAAGCGGGACAGCTCGGTATCGCCGACCACGGGCAGACGGTAGACGTCGTCGCGTTCGACGAGCTTTTCGTAAAGTCGCCGCAAGGCCCGGCGCTGGCCGAGCGCCAGTGCCCGCGCACGCGCCTCCGACACGGTGGCCGCGCGTTCGTCCACATGGATACCGAATGCGGTGAAGATGCGGGTCTCGGCGTCGCCGGGAACGGGCTGCGCCGCCACGGTTGTCGCGGCGGCCAGCGTCAATAGGCCGGCAATCAACGGGGTCAGACGTCCGCTCAGCATGAGGATTGCGAATTCACTCGTCCTTTGGCTCGCGCCGGTTATAAGCCCTGGCATCCGGGAATGAAAGCCGGCTCGCCGGCCGGGCGCGCAAGTGTATATGTGCGCCCGATCTTCGGCAGCAGTGTGGCAATATTCCGGCTCGCCAAGGGCAGGTCCGCCGGGTATTGTGCCGGCCAATTCGCGTTGGGGAGGCGGCCTTGGCCGAGCAGAAACCCTACAGCTACCGGGATGCCGGCGTCGATATTGCCGCCGGCAATGCGCTTGTCGAGGCCATCAAGCCCCTGGCGAAGGCAACCACGCGCGCCGGCGCCGACGCAGACCTCGGCGGTTTCGGTGGGCTGTTCGACCTCAAGGCCGCGGGCTTCAAAGACCCGATCCTCTGCGCCGCCACCGACGGTGTCGGCACCAAGCTGAAGCTGGCCTGTCAGACCGGCATTCACGACGGCGTCGGTAACGATCTGGTGGCCATGTGCGTAAACGA
>JAKSBY010000481.1 GCA_022360855.1 Sphingomonadales bacterium
TCGGAGCGCGGCCAGCCTTCGGGCCAGAACAGGCCGGCGCAGCCGATCATGGCGCCCGAGGCCCGCTCTTCCAGCGCCCAGCGGCCGTAGCCTCTGATCTGCCAGTGGCCGAGATCGATGGCAAGCTGCCGCCATGCCTGGTCGGCCCGGAGCGGCCCGCCATAATGCGCGGATGCGTCCGCGTCGGCATAGAAGGCCTCGTAGGCTCGGAAATCCGCGGCCCGCGGCCCGCGGCCCGCGCAGGAGAAGACGGTCGGTTGTTATCTCAGGGACCGTGCTTGCCGAACTTCCGATAATTGGATTCATTTTTGGCGGCTCCTCTCCAAAATCGATTCGCTTGTTCGGTTTCCGGCTCGCAATGATAGTTGCAGAATCGACTTCCGAGGAACGGCATTTTACAGTGCTCTCCCCGGCGAGATTTAATCGAAGGAAGCGCCATGGTAACCGGCCAATGCAATTGTGGCGCGGTCGCATTTGAGGTTCGGGCAGAGCTTTCGGACGTGTTCATTTGCCACTGCTCAATCTGCCGAAGATATACGGGCAGTAGCGGAATTGCGGTTGTTATCGCAGACAATCAACAGTTCCGATGGCTGCGCGGTGAAGACCAGATCGCGATCTGGGAGAAGCCGGACGCCGACTGGCAGGCGCATTTTTGCCGCCTCTGCGGCTCCGCTCTGCCGGGCCCGAATGACGAAGCGCGCATGTTTATTCCGGCGGGTCTGATCTCGGACGGCGGAGAGAACCTCAGGGTGGCGCATCACATCTGGGTCGGTTCGAAAGCGGTCTGGGACGAAATCGGCGACTCGGGCAAACAACACGACGAAGCCTTCGAAGGATAGTCGAGCTGCGGTGCCCATTTAGACGGCACCCCGATCACCCCGATTTGTTCGCCCGGCAAGACATTCTTGTTTGCGCGTGGGGCCCCGGCGTCCTATCTCCTAGGCGGCAAGAGGCAAATCTAAGGCATAGCGATGAGCGGATGGGACACCGGTGCGGCCGCGGTGGTCGGACGCACTCCCTTGATCAAGCTGAACAAGGTTTCGGAGGAGACCGGCTGCACGATCTTCGGCAAGGCCGAGTTCATGAATCCCGGCGGGTCGGTCAAGGACCGGGCCGCCGCCTTCATTATCAAGGACGCCGAGGAACGCGGCGCGATTCAGCCCGGCGGGCTCATCGTCGAGGGCACGGCGGGCAATACGGGCATCGGGCTGGCGACCGTCGGCAACGCGCTCGGCTACCGTACCCTGATCGTCATGCCCGAGACCCAGTCGCAGGAGAAGATCGATACCTTGCGGCTCCTGGGCGCCGAGGTTGAGCTGGTGCCGGCGGCGCCCTACTCAAACCCCAACAATTTCGTGCATGTGTCGCGCCGGCGCGCCGAGGAATTGTGCAAGACCGAGGAGGGCGGCGCCTTCTGGGCCAACCAGTTCGACAATGTGGCGAACCGCGAGGCGCATATCCGCACCACCGCCGAGGAGATCTGGGCTGATACCGACGGCCATGTCGACGCCTTCGTCTCGGCAGTCGGCACCGGCGGCACCCTGGCGGGCACGGGCATGGGGCTCAAGGCCCACCGAAAGTCCGTCCTCAACGTGCTCGCCGACCCGCCCGGCGCCTCGCTCTACAACTACTACGCCCATGGCGAGTTGAAGGCCGAGGGCTCCTCGATCACCGAGGGCATCGGCCAGAGCCGTATCACCATGAACCTGGAAGACGCGCCGATCGACGACCAGTTCTTCATCCCGGACCGGGAGTCGGTGCAGATCACCTTCGATTTGCTGCAGCATGAAGGGCTCTGCGTCGGCGCGTCATCGGGCGTCAACGTGGCCGGCGCGGTCCGGCTGGCGGAAAAGATGGGCCCCGGCCACACCATCGTCACCCTGCTCTGCGATTCCGGGCTGCGCTACCAGAGCCGCCTCTTCAACCCCCGCTTCCTGCGCGAGAAA